>JAEZFF010000123.1 GCA_023417635.1 Bacillota bacterium
CTTTTCCAGAAAATCAACAATGCACTTCACATTCGCACCGCCGGATTTGGCTTTCGCCTGTTCCGGACATTGCGCACCTTTGCGCTTGTTTGCCTTGGATTCATTTTATTCCGTGCCGAAAGCCTCGGAAAAGCGCTGGATATTATGAAACTGATTTTCACAAACTATCAGCCGGCGGCTGCCGCTTCGTTCTTTACAAAAGACTTCTCCAAAACAGATATGATTATCCTGATTCTATCCACAGGAGTGCTGCTGTGCGTCAGCCTTCTGCAGCGCAACCGGAAAGTTCGTGTTTCCCTCGCGCAGAAGCCGCTTCTTCTGCGCTGGACGGTTTACTGCACTGCTGTTTTATGCGTGATTTTCTTCGGTGTGTTCGCCGTCAGCGACCCGGCACAGTTTATTTACTTCCAGTTCTAGGAGGGACCGTATGAAAAAATTTATCCGCAAATGCCTGCTGTTCTGCCTGATTTTAACAGGCCTGCTGGGAGGCATCTCGTCTTTTATCCTGTTCGGCCTTCCGCAGCAGTTTAACAAAACTTATCAGCATGCCCTGTACCTTCAAGTACGGGCATTGTCTCACATACGGTCGCCTAAAATTGTTGTAATGGGCGATTCTTCCGTCCCGTTCAGTCTGGATGCCGCCAAAATGAGCCGTATCATGAAGCAGCCGGTTCAGACGCTTGGAATTCATTCGGGTACCAGTATTCAGTATATTCTGAACCTTTCCAAGACCAACGTACAGCACGGTGACACGATGGTGCTGGAACTGGTCCCCGACACAGAAGATTCTTTCAGCCCTTCGATTGTGCTGACCGCCTGCGAAAACCATTTTGACATGTACCGCAGTTTTACCTGGGATGACTGGGATAAAGTGATTCGCTACTACCCAACTTACCTGCTGAAAAAGGTAAAATACTGCTGCCACATTCAAGACCAGGAAACGCCTTCTTACAGTATTCGTGCTTTCGACCGAAAAGGGAACTATATTTATTTTCGAGTCGGTTGCCTGCCGCGGCCCCGCATAAAATTCAGTGACCAGGATACCGTTTTGAGACGGAAAGATTACGATGAGAAAATGATTGTCTTTTTGAATGACTACAGCCGTTACTGCAAGCAAAGAGGTGCAACTTTTCTAGTTTCTTTCCCGCCATTTCTCGATGAATCCCTATCGCCCAGAAGCGACAGTATCAACGATGTACAGAAGTATCTTGCAAGCCGCCTGAAAGCGCCGATTATTACAAATCTTGCCACAAGGAGCCTGCCGCGCCGATATTTCTACAACAATGATTCACACTGCAACACGGCAGGTGCGGAAAGGGTTACGAAAGATCTTGCGAATGAGATTCTCGCTTACCGGCACCACACGAACCATTCCCTGAAAATTTCAGGCCAAACACCGCAAACCGTGAAACTCGTCAAGCATTAACAGCAGAAGATAGACTGACAAAAAAGCCGCTGACGGCCTGTTTGCAGGCTCAGCGGCTTTTTTCATGCGGGGGCTTAATGACTTAAAGCAACATCTTTTATAGTACGGGTGATTTCACCACAGGTTTGCGGGTCAAGCGTTTGCAGTGCATCAAAAATATGGCGTTTTGAGGAATACAACACTGAATCTGCAAATGAATCTTTCCCATCTTTTTCAGCGGTTCCCATAAACGGCTGCATATCCAGCAATGACTCCCAGACCCCGGCTGCAAAATTATGGCCCCAATTTTTCTTTCCGTCTCCAAGTTCCCCTATATAAAAGACACCTGTCTTGCCACAACAAAGATGAGACAACCGATAATCCCGATAAGAAAGTACTCCCATATTAGTAAGTTCTGCAAGCAGGGTATCGCTCTTTCTATCCGTCAGGGTCGAAAGATCATACTTATCACGCAGATACTGTTTCTGCACATTCGTCAGTTCCTGGCCGCCTTTGGAATTTTTTCCTGCTTCGGTAAGAAGCGAATCCGGGTCATACTGCGGTGTGCCGGTAACATCAATGGAATCCATACAGTCCTGAAAGCTTGCTCCCATACGATTTGCTGTAGCTTTCTGTGCCACATAGTTCTGGCGCTGTACCGAAATTGGCATAATCATTCTTTTTACTTCCCTTTTTTATATGCTTTCACTCATTATACAACAACATTTTACTTATTTAAACATATTTTACCATTTATTTTGTTATATTAATACATAATTGTATCGAAATGAACTTTTTAATACAAAACGCACAGCATGCAAAAAAGCATACTGTGCGCAAAAACATATTCCCCTTATGGTAAAGATAACAGAACAGTTGGTTCGCTACAACCATAAAATCAAAATCTTTATATTTTTTTTATGCCTTTGGCCTGTCTCTTTTGGTCGGAATCATGTATAATAGTTGATAAATAATTAACATCTATTTCTTATAAAAAAACAATTTTTTGTTTGGTCTTGCCAAACAGCAGCATCTCATGCTCTATTTTTTGAGCTGCAGAGCCGCCTTTCCGGTAGGGAGGGAATCCGATGCAGAACAAGTTGACCGTACTGATTGCAGGGGTTTGGGCTCAGCTTTCCACCCCGCTTACACAAGCTCTCACTGCCAAAGGTTACCGTACCATAACGGCGGAAAACGGCAGCACGGCTGTTTCCATGGTTTCGTCGCACTGCCCGGATCTTGTTCTGCTGAAACATCCGCTTTCCGATTCTTCCGGGCTGGATGTGCTTCAAACCATCCGCAAATGGTCCTCGGTTCCTGTTCTTGTCCTTGCGGCAAAAGGCAGTGAAAGTGAGGAAATCCACGCCCTGCAGCTTGGTGCAGACGATTATCTTGCAGAACCGCTCAGCCTGCCCAAACTGCTTGCACGCATCCAGACGGCTTTCCGCCACAGTCTTAAGACGGAAGCAGGCGGTCTGACGGCTGAAGTGCTGCAAGTTGGCTCCGTTTCCGTTGATCTCTGCCAGCGTTCCGTTACTGTGCGCGGGCAAAAAACTCACCTTACGCAAAATGAGTACAAGATTTTCCTGCTTCTGGCCCGGAATCCCGGCCGGGTGCTTCCCTACTCCGATATGATTAAGGCGGTATGGGGGCATTTTGCAGCCGATGACCGCCAGATTCTCCGCGTAAACATCGCGAATATCCGCAGAAAAATCGAACCAGACCCGGCAAATCCAAGTATCATTGTTACAGAAATCGGGGTAGGGTATCGTCTCTCTCTCTAAATCTGGTATACTGTGCAGTATAGCAGTTTTCAGAAATATATTTTCTTTTATATTCTTTATTACTTTGCCAGAAAGTGCAGTAATGTACTTTTATTAATATTCAGGGGGATTTTCAGATATGAAAAAGGCTAACAAAATCAGCATCCTTGGCGCAGGCAACGTAGGCGCCACAATCGCCTACACTCTCACTCTAGAAGGGCTCGCTTCGGAAATCGTCCTTGTCGACATCAACAAAGACAAAGCCAAAGGCGAAGCGCTGGATATTATTCAGTGCACAGCCCTTTGCCCGTCGGTTAATATTTATTCCGGCGAGTACTCGGACATTGAGGGCTCCGACATCGTTATTGTAACGCTTGGCAGCGCGCGCAAACCAGGCCAGACGCGCATTGACCTGGCCCAGGGCAACGTGAACATTATTAAGAGCGTTATGCCTCAGGCCGTAAAATATGCCCCAAACGCAATTTATGTAACGGTCAGCAACCCGGTTGACATTATCACTTACACCATTCTGAAGACAACCGGTCTTCCGGAAAACCAGGTTTTCGGCTCCGGCACACTGCTGGACTCCGCGCGCCTGCGTGAAATGATTGGCAACCATGCAGACGTAAGCCCGAAGAACATCCACGCTTACGTTCTTGGTGAACACGGCGACTCTTCCATGGTTCCGTGGTCACTCACCTCGATTGGCGGCATCCCGATGGATGTTTACACAGCCAGCCTGCACAAGCAGAAAGCAGACTGCAAACCGATTGACCGGGAGCAGGTCGTGCAAGACGTTCACAAAGCTGGCGGCGAAATCATCCGCCGCAAGGGTGCAACATTTTACGCAATTGCCGTTTCCGCTACCAACATCTGCCGCAATATTCTGCATGATGCAAACGCTATTATGCCTCTTTCCGGCATGCTGCACGGCGAATACGGCTTCAGTGACGTATGCCTCAGCATCCCATTCCTGCTGAATCGGAACGGCCTTGCAAACAGTGTAACGCCACCGATGACAGACGAAGAACTGGCCAAATTCACAGCAAGCGGAAATATGCTGAAAGATACCATCTCAAAACTGAGTATCTAAAACAAAATTTTTTTCAGGAAAGGACACTGTCTTATGGATTACGCAAAAGAATCTCTGAAGAAGCACTACGAATGGAAAGGCAAAATTGAAGTTGTTTGCCGCGCTCCTCTGAACACAAGTGAAGACCTCGCTCTGGCATACACACCGGGCGTTGCACAGCCCTGCCTTGAGATTCAGAAAGATGTAAACAAAAGTTACGACCTTACCCGCCGTTCCAACGCGGTAGCCGTTGTAACCGACGGCACCGCGGTGCTCGGTCTCGGAGATATTGGCCCAGAAGCCGGTATGCCGGTCATGGAGGGCAAGTGCGCCCTGTTTAAGACTTTTGGCGGCGTTGACGCCATCCCGCTTTGCATCCGTTCCAAGAACGTAGATGACATTGTAAACACCGTGCGCTTGATTGCAGGCAGTTTCGGCGGCATAAACCTCGAAGATATTGCTGCTCCGCGCTGCTTTGAAATTGAAAAGCGCCTGAAGGAATGCTGTGACATCCCGATTTTCCATGATGACCAGCACGGCACCGCTGTTGTAACCCTTGCCGCCATGCTGAATGCCCTGAAGCTGACAGGCAAAAAAATCGGCGAAATTAAAGTTGTTACCAGCGGTGCAGGTGCTGCCGGCATTGCAATTATCAGACTGCTTATCGCCCTCGGCCTTAAAAATGTTATTATGTGCGACCGTCACGGCGCAATTTATGAAGGCCGCGACAACCTGAACCCGATCAAAGAAGAAATGGCCAAAATCACCAACCACGAAAAGAAGCAGGGTACCCTTGCGGATGTTTTGAAGGGTGCAGATGTGTTCATCGGCGTTTCCGCTCCGAACTGCGTAACACCGGAAATGGTGAAGAGCATGAACAAAGACCCAATCCTCTTCCCAATGGCAAACCCGACTCCGGAAATCATGCCGGACGAAGCCCTTAAAGCCGGTGCAGCCGTTGTAGGAACCGGCCGCAGCGACTTCCCGAACCAGATTAACAATGTGCTTGCATTCCCAGGTATCTTCCGCGGTGCCCTCGACGTGCGGGCTTCCGACATCAATGATGAAATGAAGATTGCCGCAGCTTATGCGATTGCTTCTTTCGTCACGCCGGATAAACTGGCGCCGGACTACATAATGCCGAGTGCACTGGACCGCAACGTGGCTCCTGCAGTTGCAAAAGCTGTTGCTGAAGCTGCAAGAAAATCCGGCGTAGCAAGAATCTAACCGTATCCGGTTTTCAGGCAGATCGACTGAAAAGCCCAAAATACAATGAAGAATGGAGCAGCGCTGAGCTGCTCCATTTTTACTTCACTGCGAAAGGTAGCAAAAAGGCACTGCGGCAATAAGTTTCTGTCAGGACGGAACTTAAAGCCACAGTGCCTTTCTACGTAAAAGATTTCTCTTCCAACTTGAAAAAATTCAGCCTTTCACAGCACCCGCAATAACACCTTCAATAATGTACTTCTGGCAGAATACATAGAAAATGATAATCGGGATAATCGCCAAAATAAGCACCGCCATCATAGCGCCCATATCGATGCTGCCATAGCCGCCCTGCAGGTACTGAACCGCAATCGGGATGGTAGGGTAATCTTTTCCCATCACCAGGTAAGGCATGAGGAAGTCGTTCCAAACCCACATGGTGTTCAGAATGGCTACGGTAATCGCAGTAGGCTTCATAACCGGCAGCACAACCCGGAAGAAGCACTGCAGCGGCGAGCAGCCGTCAATGGTGGCAGCTTCTTCAATGTCAATTGGAATTCCTTTTACAAACCCCGAAAACATGAACACCGAAGCGCCTGCGCCAAAACCGACATAGAGAATCAAAATGCCTACAGGATTGCCAAAATGGAGGACATCCGCCACTTTTGTCATTGGGAACATGACCATCTGGAAAGGAATAACCATGGAAAAAACGAGCAGATAATACAAAGCTCTTGTGCCGCGGCTCTTAACCCGGGTAATAAACCACGCCGTCATGGAAGTTAAGAGCACAATCAGCAAAACGGAAAAGACCGTAATAAAAACTGAACGGCCAAGCGCATCCCAAAAGTGAACTTTTTCAATTCCGTTTACATAGTTTTTCATACTGACATACGTTTTGGGCTGTATCCCCGCTTCTCCGAGATCCTGTTTTGCAAACGTTGGGGGGACAAACGGCTGGTCTGAAATAAATAGTTTTCCCTTAAAAGAATTCATCAAGACGATAAGCACCGGTCCAATGAACACGCACGACAGTGCCACCAATAAGATTGTAATGATTGTATTGGAAATCATTTTCTTTGTGCGCATCAGTTTTCCACCTCCCGGTTACGGGTAGCACGCAGCTGCACCATAGCAATGACCGCCAGAATAATCGCAAAGACAACCGCTTTCGCTTGGCCGACGCCTTCATAGCCCGCACGGCCATAGAAAGTTTTGTAAATATCCAAAGCAACCAGCGAAGAGTCATTGCCTGGAGCACCGTTTGTCAAAGCCAGGTTCTGGTCGAAAAGCTTAAAGGAATTTGTAAGCGTCAAAAACAGGCAGATGGTGATGGATGGCATAACCATGGGAATCTTCACATGAATCAGTGTCTGCCAGGAGCTTGCTCCGTCAATCTGTGCCGCTTCAATTAAATCAGTATTAACGTTCTGCAGCCCCGCTATGTAAATGACCATCATGTAGCCAATCATTTGCCAGCACATCAGGATAATAAGGCCTATAATGCCGTTTTTCCCGTCACTTGTAAGAGTCTGGCCATATTTTGCCAGCACACCGTTAAAAATGAGCTGCCAGATATAACCGAGGACGATGCCGCCTATCAGGTTCGGCATAAAGAAGATGGTGCGGAAAGCATTTGTACCCCGTATCTTTCTCGTTAGCAGGAGTGCCAAAATAAAAGCAAGCACATTAATCAGAATCACGCAAACTATTGTGAAAATCACCGTGCGCCCCAGTGCGGATGGAAAAGTATTGTCGCCTGTAAACGCCTTGACATAATTGGAAAAGCCGGCGAACTTCGTGTCGGTTACTGTTGTGAATTTTGTAAATGAGAGGCAAAAGCCCATAATAAACGGAACCAGAAACGCGACAACAAAACAAATAAGTGTTGGTAGTATAAAAATCGGCCAATACTTTCGCAGTGCCTTTTGCATAACAAGTCCTCCTTGATATTTTTGCAGCACCCGCAGGGATGCGGCCTTGGCTGCTAAAGTAAAAACTGCTGTATCATTGAAAAATCTCAGGCTCAGCTCTAATAAAACAGGTAGTAAGCGAAGTTCTGCAACTGCACTTACTACCTTTTGTCAGACCGTTATGTACGACCTATTCGTCAAAATCAGCCTTGCGTAGTAGCTGCCGCTTCAGACTTCCATTTGCTGACGACTTCGTTCTTAACGTCATCCCAGCTGCACTGTCCCTGTGCATAAGCAAGCAGTTTCGCGCCAAAATCATTCTTAAAGTTCTGGCTTGGGAAGCAGGTGAAATCCCATGGCACTGTCTTAACACCCTGTTTGTTCTGCCACTCGGAAACCTGCTGTGCCAGCGGGTCGTCTGGGGACTTACCCTTAAAGGTATCGTACGGTGCAATGAAACCAAGGCCGCCTTTTTCCGGGCTGTTTGTTACATACTGCATCCCGTCACCGGTATAAAGCCAGTTCAGAAAATCAGAAGAGGCCTTCTGGTTATCGGCAGATGCCTTGCTGTTGATGCAGGCAAAGTTTTCAGTGCCTATGCAGAGGCCCTGATTTTCTTCACCCTTGTGCCCTGTGTAAAGCGGCAGGAATTTAACATCACTTTTTTCAACCACGTTGCCGTCTGTTTTTCCAATGTCGCTCCAAACCCAGTTGCCGTTCTGAACCATAGCAGCCTGGCCCAGTGCGAATTCACCGGTAGAGTCGCCGACGCTCTTGCTGCCGAGCATCTTCTTGTCTGTTACCGAATTGTTGAGGTACAGGTCAAAGAGGTTCTTGTACTCATTTGCGTACTTGAACTCAATCTCCTTTACGCCGGAAGTGATATCCGTGTTTTTGTCCTGCAGTTCGTAGGTAATTGGAACATTGGCCAAATGCGTCTGCCAGCGCCAGTCTTCGCCGGACTTCAGTGATGTGCTCGCAAAAACACCTTTAATGCCCAGCTTTGCTTTTTTAGCAGTCATGTCCTCCACAACGGCTTTCAGCTTGTCGAAATTATTAATTTCATCCATGCTCTTTGCCTTGGCGCCGTCGAGCTTAAAGTATTTATTCATAATAGCCTGATTATAAACAATGCCGTAGCCTTCCACTGCCAGCGGCAGGCCAACAACCTTATTGCCGTCTTTCAGTGCAAGCGACTTGTCGGTTAAATGGCTTGCAAGGTTATTGTTGGTTAAGTCTGCGCAGTAACTGCCCCACGTTTTGTAACCAACCGGGCCGTTACAAATGAAAATTGTCGGCGCATCATTTTTGGCCATTTCAGATTTCAGCGTCTGTTCGTAAGTGCCGGCAGCAGCGGTCTGGACTTTTACCGGAACACCTGTCTTTTCCGTATACGCCTTTGCAATCGCGGTAAACTGGTCCGCCTGTTCCGGTTTGAAATTCAGGTAATAGACCTGCCCTTTGGCGGAAGAAGAAGCCGTTGTTTTACTGCCTGCCACCGCCGAAGAACCACTGCTTTGCTGGCTGCAGCCTGCAAGCGATGCCGCTACTAATGATGTGGCAAGAGCAGCTGCAAAAATTTTTTTTGGGCTCTGTTTCATAAATCAACACTCTCCTTTTACAGTATCAATAAAGATTGCTTTGCTTAATGGCAAATTCATAAACATATGGAAACGATTCCAAAACTGGCGCCTGTTGTCGGAATCGTTTCCGTAATGTTTTAATGCTAATGTAATAATATCATGGAATATGCTATTGTGCAATAGTTTTTATTATAATTTTATTTATTTTTGTGCATACTACTTTGTTTCAGCATACTAGAATTACAGATTCGCATATTGCAGCGCAATAAAATGCAGCATATGCCTTAATTCCCAGCATATGCTGCATTCTAAAAAATCTATAGGAGCACCATTATTACCGCTGTTTTGGGGAAGCGCAGGATTTTCCGGTAACGATTTCGGTTGGAAATACAGCATTGCAATTCTGCCCTTTTTTCTTCATTAGGTTTATAATAATCTCCACCGTTTTCTTTGCAATTCTTTCCTTGGGCTGACGAACGGTGCAGATAGACGGCTCGTAGAACTGGGCTATGTCGGTGCCGTCAAATCCCATAACAGAAATATCATCCGGTACATTCAGGCCCGCGTCAAAAATAGCTTTGCAGGCACCTACAGCCAGTTCATCTGCAATGCAGAAAATAGCAGTTGGGCGGTGGCTGTTAGCCAGCAGTTCATTTGCCGCATCATAACCACGCTGCATGGTAAACAGGCCACAGTAACAAACCAGGCTTTGGTCAAACGGAATCCCGTTTTGCTCCAGCGCATCACGGTAGCCGCGCAGGCGCTGACCGGAAACGCCGCCTTTGTCGTTTTCAACGCCTCCGATAATTGCAATATCCCTATGCCCGATTGAGCAAAGGTAATTTACGGCATCCCTCGCTGCTTTCCGGTCATCGACATGTACGCTGGAGTACGCCGTGTCATCAATCCCATTCAAAGTTGTCGTGCAAAAAACCGTCGGCACCGGCAAACGATGCAGCTGCTCCAGCGTAAGAATAAAATAGCCGCCGCAGACGATAAGGCCCTGCAGCCGTTTTTCCATCACAAGCTGAACTGCCGTATCAACCCCGCTGACACCATTTGTCACACGGTGCGGTGCCAGGGAATACCCATACTCATTGATTTTTTCCTCAATAATATCAGAAAGGCCTGTAACAAAAGGGGTCGGGCTTCCTTCCATCAGGAGGCCAACCGTATTACTGTGCGTCAACTTTAAATTCCGTGCAGCATTGTTTGGCTGATAATTGCAGTCACAGATTACCTTCTGCACACGCTGTTTGGTTTCTTCACTGACATCTGTATAATCGTTTATAACGCGGGAAACCGTTGTAACCGAAACATGTGCTATCCTGGCAATATCGCGAATGCTGATTCTGTTCATATTTTCCACTTCCTGTACTTGCACAGCCACTGAAATCCTTCATATTTGTATTGTGTCAGCCGTGCTGTCATCCATTTAACGTGCCCAACTTTTTGCATCAGCGGAATGCCATGCTGCAAAAAAGCACTAATTTTCTTTTATCTTTGATTGTAGAATTTATTTATTCATAATAGCACCATACTTGGTGAACGTCAAACATTCCAGCTGGCATTTCACTGCTCCGTGGCCTTCCCTGCAAACTATTTTTTTCTTTCCGTTCTAACGAAAATAATTTCGTTCTAAAAATGTTACGATGCAGCTTTTCCAATCTGGGAAATACAAAATACTCCTCGCTGAAAGGTAATTTCCTCGAAAATCAAAATACTGAAAACATTACTTTGCCTTTTCCGATATTCGAAATCTGCACCGCTGTGCAAAGAGGAAGCCGAAAAAGCACCAAACCGGCCTTTTTTAAACGGCGAAAGGAGCCACCGTAAAATTTGCATTTTGCAGCGGCTCCTCTCTCGAACAAGTGACACAACAGAACTTTTAATTCAGTTCCTGAGCCATTTGGCGATAAAAGCGGTACTGTTTGGCGGCATTGTGCTCCGCCTTTTCAATCAAAGCTTCTGCCTGCTCTGGGAAAGTGCGCTTCAAAGCGGCAAACCGAACTTCACCTTCCAGGAACTGACGGAGCGGAATCGTCGGCGCTCCGGAGTCAAGCACAAAGGGGTTTCTCCCCTGCGTTGCATACTGGGGGTTGAAATGGTAGAGCGGCCAGTACCCACTTTGTACGGCCAGCTTCGCCTCCGGCTGTGCATAAGCCATACCTTTTACAATGCCATGACTGATGCAGGGCGCATAGGCAATGACGAGCGACGGCCCAGGGAATGCTTCCGCTTCTTTCAAGACACGCACCAACTGGTTCGGGTTGGCTCCCATTGCCACCTGGGCAACATAGATATTGCCGTATGTCATGAAAATAGCTCCAAGGTCCTTTTTATCCGTCTTTTTGCCGGAAGCGGCGAACTGCGCCACAGCCCCGGCAGGCGTTGCTTTCGATGCCTGCCCACCGGTGTTGGAATAAACCTGCGTGTCAACAACAAGAACATTGACATCGATGCCCGTGTTCAGCACATGGTCAAGCCCACCGAAACCAATGTCATAAGCCCAGCCGTCACCGCCGTACATCCACATGGATTTCTTCGCCAGCTGATCCTGTTCCTTCAGAATTTCTCCGCAAAGTTCGCGGTCGCCTTGGGCTTTGTCCGCCTTTGCGGCGGCAACAACTTCTGATGCACGCTCGCGGGTTTCGGTGGAATCGTTATAGCCATCCAGCCATTTCTGAAGCGCGGATTTCACCGCGCCGTCTTCCGTTTTCTGCAGCAGTTCCTTCGCCTCCATGGCGAGGTGTTCGCGGCGCTGCAGGACGGCGAGGCACATACCAAGGGAAAACTCCGCGTTGTTTTCAAACAGGGAGTTGGAAAACGCCGGCCCGTGCCCGTACTTGTTTTTCGTATACGGCACGCAGGGAGCCGCAGCGCCCCATGCCTGCGAACAGCCTGTAGCATTAGCCAGATACATCCGGTCGCCGAAAAGCTGGGTAAGCAGTTTCATATAAGGTGTTTCACCGCACCCGGCGCATGCGCCGGAGAACTCCAGCAGCGGCTGCTCAAACTGGCTGCCCTTAACTGAGAATTTATCGAGCGGATTCTCTTTTTGCGGCAGAGAAAGCGAGAAATCCCAGTTGGCCTGCTCCGGAAGCTGTGTTTCCATTGGAACCATTTCAATTGCCTTTTCCGGCGCCGGGCACACCTGTGCACAGGAACCGCAGCCCGTGCAGTCAAGTGGATCGGTCTGTATGCGGAAAACAAGGCCTTCCAGTGCCTTGCCCTTTGTTTCCGCTGTAGTGTACGACTTCGGAGCTTTCTGCTTTTCCTCTGCTGTCAGCAGGAACGGACGGATTGCCGCATGAGGGCAGTAGTAAGAGCACCAGCTGCATTGCACACATTTTTCCGCATCCCACTTCGGCACCTGAATTGCCGTGCCGCGTTTTTCATATTTTGAAGTTCCAAGTGGAACTGTGCCATCCGCTGCATTGGCAAAAGTACTGACAGGAAGCGTGTCACCCTTCTGGCCGTTTACCGGGATCAAAATATTTTTAATATAGTCCGGCAGGCTGCTGGTCCCGGCTTTTGGCGCATCCTTCGCGTCTGTCCACTCTGCTGGAACGGCAACTTCGCAGACTTCATCGGAACCGCGGTCCACGGCGGCATAGTTCATGTTCAGAACCTTTTCGCCCTTCTGGCGGTAGCTGTCGTAAATCGCCTTTTTCATATATTTTTTGGCGTCTTCTATTGGAATGATCTCGGCAAGGCGGAAGAAAGCCGCCTGCAGCACTGTATTCGTACGGCCGCGCAGTCCGATTTCTGCTGCAATCTTCGTTGCATCAATGGTATAGAACCGGATTTTGTTCTGCGCAAGAGTTCGCTTTACCCCCGCAGGAAGATGCTCGTCAAGTTCCGCACGGTTCCAGCCGGAATTCAGCAGAAAAATCCCGCCGGGCTTTAAGTCGGAAAGGATGTCATACTGATGGATGTAGGATTCCTTGTGGCAGGCAACGAAGTCGGCTTTTGTGACGAGATACTCCGAACGGATGGGATGGTTTCCAAAGCGAAGATGTGACTTCGTCACGCCGCCGGATTTTTTCGTATCGTACTCAAAATATGCCTGAACGTACTTGTCTGTGTTGTCACCGATAATTTTGATGGAATTCTTGTTGGCACCCACCGTGCCGTCGGAACCAAGGCCCCAGAATTTGCAGCTTACGGTATCCGGGTCGCCGCAGCTTACCTCCGCACCGACTTTCAGGGAGCGGTGCGTTACGTCGTCGTCTATTCCAACGGTAAAATGATTCATTGGTTCAGCCTGCTTCAGGTTGTCAAACACAGCGATAATCTGCGCAGGAGTAGTGTCTTTGGAGGAAAGGCCGTAGCGGCCGCCGTAAATTTTCGCTTTTCGACCGCTGTTTGTGAAGACGGAGCAAACGTCTTCGTAAAGCGGTTCGCCAAAGGAGCCTGGTTCTTTTGTGCGGTCAAGGACAGCAACAGCACGGACGTTTTCCGGCATGGCGGCAAGAAAATGCTTTGCCGAGAATGGACGGAAAAGCCTTACCTGCAGGTAGCCGACTTTCTCGCCTTTTTTCCGGAGATAATCAACGGTTTCTTTTGCCGTTTGACTGACGGAACCCATGGCAACAATAACAAATTCCGCGTCGGATGCGCCATAATAGTTAAAGAGGCCATAGTCTCTTCCGGTGATTTTGCTGATGGCCTTCATGTATTTTTCCACAATTTCCGGAAGTGCGTCGTAATAGCGATTTGCCGCTTCACGGGCCTGGAAGAAAATATCCGGATTCTGCACAGTGCTGCGCTGAATGGGGTGATCCGGGTTCAGCGCACGAGCCCGGAACTCGTCGAGTGCTTTCTGGTTCAGAAGCGGACGAAGGTCTTCGTAATCCATGACCTCAACTTTTTGAATCTCATGTGATGTGCGGAAACCATCGAAGAAATGGAGAAACGGAACGCGTCCTTCAATCGCAGAAAGATGCGGCACAGCGGTCAGATCCATTACTTCCTGCACACTGCCGTCGCAAAGCATGGCAAGGCCGGTCTGGCGGCAGGCCATCACATCGGAATGGTCGCCGAAAATTGAAAACGCATGGGTTCCCACCGTGCGGGAACTAACATGAAGAACGCCGGGCAGCAGTTCGCCGCTCAAGCGGTAAAGTGCCGGTATCATCAGCATAAGCCCCTGGGATGCCGTGTATGATGTTGTAAGCGCGCCGGATTCCAGCGAACCGTGCATCGCGCCGGCCGCGCCGCACTCACTTTCCATTTCCACCAGGCGCACCGGCTGGCCGAACAGGTTCTTTTTCCCGTTCGCCGCCCAGACGTCCACATGCTCCGCCATCGGGGAAGATGGCGTAATAGGGTATATGGTGGAAACTTCGGTAAATGCATAGGAAACATATGCGGCGGCTTCGTTGCCGTCCATTGTTTTTGTTTTTTTGCTCATTTGTTTTCCTCCTTATAGTTTTTTATTACAAATATGGTTCGTTAAAATCAAAATAAGCATTACATAATATTAAATACTATATAATGTAGTTATTAAAATGTCAATAGGCTTTTCATATGCCAGCTGACAAAAAAAGTTGTTCAAATGACTTTGCCCGGCAGACTTAAGCGAATTTATGCCTTATTCCCCCACCTTACGGCCGTAAAAGCCCTGAATGTTCACTTCGCCGGAAAACACGGTTTCAAGCGAGCCATCCGGCAGGCGCACAAGAAGTTCGCCCTCAGGCGAAATATCCTCGGCAATTCCCGACATCTGGCGGCCGCCGCGCTGAAAGCCGACTACACGGCCAAGCGACGCACAGCAGGCCTTGTACTCTTCCAAAAAATCAGGCGTCAGCGCTGCGGCGTTTTCTTTCAGCAGCTGCTCCAGCCGGCGCAGCACCTCCTGCAGCAGAGCAACGCGGCGCACTGGTTTGCCGGTTTCCAGCCGAAGAGAAGTTGCCTTCTCACGCAGATTTTCCGGGAAAGCCGTACTGTTCGCATTGATGCCAATGCCGATGACGACAAATTCCACGCGTTCCATTTCCGCGCTCATCTCCGTCAAAATGCCGCACACTTTTTTTGTCCCGATTACAATATCGTTCGGCCATTTAATCTGTGCTGGGCTTCCGGTAACACTCCGTATAGCTCCGCACACAGCAAGCCCCGCTAAAAGCGTTGTAGCCGCAACGTGCATGGGAAGCACACCCGGCCGCAGCAGCAGGGAAAACCAGATACCAGTTCCGGCAGGCGAAACCCACTTTCGCCCAAGCCGCCCTTTTCCGCCTGTCTGCTGCTCTGCAATAAATAAGCTTCCGTTCGGCGCACCTTCCAAAGCGCGGCGCTTTGCTTCTTCATTGGTAGAGTCAATGCTCTTGTAACAGGAAACGTGGCGGCCAAACTCTTCGGTTTCAAGCCCCGCACTGATTTCTTCCGCCGAGTAGCAGTCTGGGCAGGAAACAAGCCGGTAGCCGCGGTTGGTTGCCGAGTCGATTTCATAGCCTTCCTCCCGCAGGAGGTTAATATTTTTCCAGACCGCCGTGCGGGTAACATGCAGCATACCGCTCAGTTCTTCACCGGAAACATACCCACCGCTTTCCCTCAAATGCTGCAGGACCTGTTCTTTCGCCGCCATGCAACCGTCCCTTTCCAAAAATGCTTTTGTACTGTCATCCATTATAGCGGGATTTCTCCTGCAGAGCAAGGCACACCCTTTGGCGCTTCCTTTGGCACTTCCTTTATAAGTCGGTATGTTTTCAGCAATAGGTGTAAAATCTATGGTGGAATACGGCGAAACACAGGCTGAAAAAAGTGCCACGCTGCCTGCCACAGGCGATTCAGGCGAAAAAATTTCAGCCTGCCGCGCTCTAGGATGCAGGCGGTATATGTGCTATAATAAATGTTAGTTATATTTAGAAAGGAGCGGCCAATATGGATGTACGCCCCGGCGACCTGCTGCAGATGAAAAAGCCGCATCCCTGTGGAAACAATACATTTCTTGTACTGCGTTCCGGTATGGACTTTAAAATACGATGCACAAAATGCGGACACGAAGTGATGGTGCCGCGCCTAAAGTGCGAAAAAAACATTAAAAAAATCATCCACACAGAAGTGGAGGATAAATTATAGCACTCCTTTTGTCTATTTTTACAATAAGCAAAAGGAGAAAATAAAATGTTTGAAAACCTGAAAATTTTTGAAAAGCGGTATGAGGAACTTGGCCGCAAACTCTGCGAGCCTGCCGTTGCCGCCGACCCGGCGCAGTTCGGCAAGCTGATGAAAGAATATAAAAGCGTTGAGCCGATTGCCGCAGCCTACCGGAAATACCAGAAAACATTCGACGACGAACAGGATGCCCTTTCCGCCCTGGAGGATGCTTCTTCTGACCGGGAACTGCATGAACTGGCAGAAGAGGAACTGAACACCGCCCGCACCCAGCGCGAGGAACTTGCCGGCGAACTGAAAATTCTGCTTCTTCCCAAAGACCCAAACGACGACCGAAACGTAATTGTTGAAATCCGCGGCGGCGCGGGCGGCGAAGAAGCGGCGCTTTTTTCGGCGGTGCTGTACCGTATGTACAGTATGTATGCCCAGCGGAAAGGCTGGCAGACTGAAATTCTGAATACAAACGAAACCGAACTTGGCGGCTTCAAAGAAATCAGCTTTATGATAACCGGCGAGCGTGCCTACTCCCGCCTGAAATACGAAAGCGGCGTTCACCGCGTTCAGCGCGTACCGGAAACAGAGCAGCAGGGCCGCATCCACACTTCTACGGCGACGGTTGCCGTTTTGCCGGAAGTGGATGATGTAGAAGTCGAACTGAACCCAAAGGATCTGAAAATTGACACCTACCGTTCCAGCGGCGCAGGCGGCCAGCATATTAACAAGACTTCTTCTGCCATCCGCGTCACGCATCTGCCCACAGGGCTTGTTGTTGAGTGCCAGGATGAGCGCAGCCAGTATAAAAACAAAGACCGCGCCTTAAAGATTCTGCGCTCCCGCCTTTTTCAGATGAAGCAGAAAGAACAGGATGACAAAGTGGCGGCAGAGCGCCGGTCACAGGTTGGCACCGGCGACCGTTCCGAACGGATACGAACCTACAATTACCCACAGGGGCGTGTGACCGACCACCGCATCGGGCTTACACTTTACCGGCTGGATGATGTGCTGAACGGTGACCTTGACGAAATTCTGTCTGCGCTGGTTGCCGCTGACAGGGCGGAAAAGCTAAAAGAAGCCGAACAGATTTAGCCGACGCCCAGTTTTATATAGTTTTTGAAATTTTCAATGGTCTTCCACGGAAGACCTGGTTAAGAAGGAGAAACTGCAGAATGCAAACCTTACTGTTAAGCGCGGAAAAACCGGAAGACGTAGAAAAAGCCGCGCAGATTATACGGGCCGGCGGTCTGGTCGGGATGCCGACTGAAACCGTTTATGGCCTTGCTGCAAATGCTCTGGACGGGAAAGCCGTTTCAAAAATCTTTACAGCAAAGGGCCGTCCACAGGACAATCCGCTGATTGTCCACATTTCTGAATTTGACCAGATTGGCCGCCTGGTAAAAGCAGTGCCGGAGTCCGCAAAGAAGCTGGCCGACGCCTACTGGCCCGGACCGATGACCATGGTCCTCCCAAAATCCGACCTTATTCCTGACGAAGTCAGCACCGGCCTGCCTACCGTCGGAATCCGCTTCCCATCGCATCCGGCAGCACGGGCACTGATTTCTGCCGCAGGCGTACCGATTGCGGCGCCTTCCGCCAACATTTCCGGCCTGCCGAGTACAACGACGGCTGAACACGTCATGCGCGACATGAACGGCAAAATCGATGCCGTGCTGGACGGCGGTCCCTGCGGTGTGGGCGTGGAGTCCACCATTATTACACTGGCTTCTGACCCGCCGCGCCTGCTGCGTCCAGGCGGGATTACCCTGGAGCAGCTGCGTGCCGTCCTCGGCCGCGTTGACGTTGACAACGCCGTTATGAATCCCCTGCCAAAGGGCGCACGCCCTCTTTCGCCGGGCATGAAATACAAACATTATTCCCCAAAGGCAAACGTGATTATCCTCTCTGGCAATGAGCATGCCTACGCAGACTATGTGAATTCTCACGCGGAACCGGGTGTGGCTGCACTGTGCTATAACGGCGAAGAAAAGCTGGTTCACGTTCCCGCTGTGTGCTACGGCGGCGAAACCGACTACAGCGCACAGGCACGCGACCTGTTTGAAGCGCTGCGCCATATGGATGACATTGGTGCTAAGACCGTTTACGCGCGCTGCCCTGACCCAAAAGGCGTTGGGCTTGCCGTTTACAACCGTTTGATGCGCGCGGCTGGGTTTGAGGTAATTCACCTTGGATAAACCAGTTATTGGACTGACTGGGCCAACCGGCGCCGGAAAATCCACTGTTGCCAAATCATTTCGAAAACAGGGATGCCAGGTTGTAGATGCTGACCGCACCGCCCGCACGATAGCGGACCGTCCGGAATGCTTCGCTCGGCTAAAGGAAGTTTTTGGCACAGACCTTGAACGGAATGACGGAACGCTCGACCGGCAGGCTTTAGCGGCCCGTGCGTTTGCTTCACCGGAAGAGACGGAAAAGCTGAATGCCATTACGCACCCTGCAATTATAACCGAATGCAGGCGCCAGCTTACAGAAGCGAAGGCTTCGGACTGCACTGCCGTAATACTGGATGCACCGCTTCTGTTTGAAACCGGCGCTCAAAAGCTCTGTGATGCCACGGTTGCCGTCATCACACCGGATGTCTCGCGCCTTCACCGCATTATGGCGCGTGACGGTATTTCCGAAGCAGCCGCAAAAGAACGGATGTCCGCCCAGCACGGGATTGATTTTTACCGCAGCAAAGCCGATTATCTGTTCGACGGAAGCCTTGACTGGAGTATCTTCGACAAAGAGGTGTGCGCGCTTCTCGAGCGCATTTTGAGGGACTTTCATGAAAAAGCATAAAAATATTTCAGCGGGAACCCCATTGCGGCGGCGTTCCCACGCATCCCTGATGCTGAAAAAACATAAGAAGCTATTTCTTTCCCTGCTGATTCTCGCCATACTGTTAGCTGCAGCGTTTTTTCTGATTCGCTGGAGCCACAATCGCTTCCTGCAGCAGATGTACCCGCGCACCTATGCGGAAATTGTTGTGAAGGAATCAAAGGATTGCAGTCTTGACCAAAACTTTGTTTATGCGGTCATCCGCCAGGAAAGCAATTTTAATGCGGATGCAGAATCACGTGCAGGCGCCATCGGCCTTATGCAGCTTACCCCCGACACGTTTGACTGGCTGCAGTATACCGAAAAAACGAGCGAAAAAGAGCGGCTTTCCAAAAATGCACTGTACCAGCCGGAAATTAACATCCGGTACGGGTGCCGCTTTCTTTCCATTTTAATGAAAAAATACGGAAACCGCCGCACTGCCTTATGCGCCTATAACGCCGGGCAGGGCCGTGTCGATTCCTGGTTAAAAAATAAATCCGTTTCAAAAGACGGCAAAAATCTTGACAATATCCCTTTTCCGGAAACAAAGAACTACGCCAAGCGCGTAGAAGACAACTACCAGCAGTATAAGGAGCTTTACGCTTCCGATTAAATTGCAGATGAGGCCCCTGCGGCTTTATCATATCGGGCCATAACTGCCCGGGGAAAAATAACAAAAGGAGTGTCTGCTGCATGGCGAATGAAAAAACAGAAAACACAGAAGTAAAAAAGCTGACGGAAAAGCTTTTGGTTAACCGTAAAAACGGCTGCCAACAGATTTCCGAAGAAGAAACAAAAGTAGCCGACAAATACTGTGAAGGCTACAAGGATTTTATGAATACGGCAAAAACCGAGCGTGAAACCGTAACCTTTGCCGAAGCCGAAGCAAAAGAAGCGGGATTCGTTCCATTTGACGCTGCAAAAAAGTATCAGGCCGGTGACAAGGTCTATCTGAACAACCGCGGAAAATCCATGATTCTTGCTGTTATTGGCAAAAAGGGATGCAAAGACGGCGTTCGCATTGCCGCTTCCCACATTGATTCCCCCCGCCTCGACCTCAAGCCGCATCCGCTGTACGAGCAGAATGACCTTTCCCTTTTTAAAACGCACTATTACGGCGGAATCAAGAAATACCAGTGGACAACCGTCCCGCTCTCCATGCACGGCCGCATTGTTTTGAAAAATGGCAAATGCGTTGACGTGAACATCGGCGAAAAAGAGGGCGACCCACAGTTCTGCGTGACCGACCTTCTGGTGCACCTGGCAGACGACCAAATGAAAAAGACCCTGGCAGCCGGTGTTTCAGGCGAAAATCTGAATATTCTCATCGGCAGCCGCCCAATTCGCGCTGAGGAAGGCGAAAATCTTGTAAAGCTCAACGTCATGAGGATTCTGAACGAAAAGTTCGGTATGACGGAAGAAGATTTCCTTTCCGCTGACATTGAGTTCGTTCCGGCGGCCAAGGCAGTCGATATTGGCTTTGACCGCAGCATGATTGGTGCTTACGGCAACGATGACCGCGTATGTGCTTATCCTGCTCTTACGGCAATTCTGGCTGCAAAAGACCCGCAGAACACCATTGTTACCGTTCTGGCGGACCGCGAAGAAATCGGAAGCTACGGCAACACAGGTCTCAACTCTGAATTCCTGCGCTACTTTATTGCTGACCTTGCACAGGCGGAAGGCCTTGAGACGCGCCACGTTCTCAGCAAATCAAAGTGCCTTTCCGCTGATGTGACGGCTGCTTTTGACCCGACCTATGCAGATGCTTACGAGCAAAACAATGCCAACTACCTCAACTGCGGCGTTGGCGTTGCAAAATACACCGGCGCCCGCGGCAAGAGCGGCACCAGTGAAGCAGCAGCCGAATTTGTCGCTGAAATCCGCAGCCTGTTCGACAAGAACAAGGTTCTGTGGCAGATTGGCGAGATGGGCAAAGTAGACCTTGGCGGCGGCGGAACCGTTGCCCTCTATATTGCCAGCCTGAATGTGGATGTCATCGACATCGGCGTTCCGGTGCTTTCCATGCACTCCCCGTTTGAAGTTGTTTCCAAGCTTGACATTTACATGACTTACAAGGGAATTTCCTGCTTCTTCAAAGCATAACAGCGTTTTCTCAAAAAGCGGAGACGGAATCTAAAAAAGACTCCGCCTCCGCTTTCTTTTTACCGTTTTCCTTTATCTCTGCAAAACAGGCTAAAAATGCCCTCCGGAAATTCCGGAGGGCATTTTTGTTCAGCTGAACTTACTGGTCGTTTGACTTTGCCTTGACTTCATCCATCGCTTTTGTGAGGAAAGCATCCGGAGCCATTGTGCCAAGGTCGCCCGCTTTACGGCCGCGTACGGAAACCGTGCCATTCTGCATTTCCTTTTCGCCGACAATCAGCATATAAGGAATCTTCTGCAGCTGTGCTTCACGGATCTTGTAGCCAATCTTCTCATTGCGTGTGTCAATCTCAACACGGAGGCCGCCTTCCAACAACTTTGCCTGAACCTTCTTGGCATACTCAAGCATCGCGTCGGAAATCGGAAGGATTTTCGCCTGAACCGGAGCAAGCCAGATTGGGAATGCACCCGCATAATGCTCGGTCAGAATTGCGATAAAGCGCTCGATGCTGCCGAAAATAACACGGTGCAGCATCACCGGGCGGTGCTTTTCACCGTCTTCGCCGGTGTAGGTCAGTTCAAAGCGCTCCGGCATCTGGAAATCAAGCTGAATCGTGCCGCACTGCCAGGTCCTGCCCAGGGAGTCACGCAGGTGGAAGTCGATCTTCGGGCCGTAAAACGCACCGTCGCCTTCATTGATTTCATACGGCTTGCCGTTCGTTTTCAAGGCATGAATCAAAGCGTCGGTTGCCATTTTCCACTGCTCGTCTGTTCCCA
Organism: Bacillota bacterium; assembly: GCA_023417635.1. GTDB lineage: Bacteria > Bacillota > Clostridia > Oscillospirales > Acutalibacteraceae > Thermocaproicibacter. The sequence continues at coordinate 21,762 of JAEZFF010000123.1, forward strand.
TAGAGTTTTTCGGGCGGGTGGAAAGCTCAAGGCTGTATTCAAAGCCGAACACCTTATAAAAACTGTCAATTAAATTCATAACCCCAAGGATTTCGCTTTCAACCTGCTCCGGAGTCATGAAAATATGGGCATCGTCCTGCGTAAAGCAGCGAACACGCATCAGGCCGTGCAAAGTGCCGGAAAGTTCGTGACGGTGAACTAGGCCAAGCTCTGCCAGACGCTCCGGCAGGTCGCGGTACGAATGCGGCTTACGCTTATAGACGAGCATTCCGCCCGGGCAGTTCATCGGCTTAATGGCGTAATCCTGGCCATCAATCTTGGTCGTGTACATGTTATCTTTGTAGTGGTCCCAGTGGCCGGAACGATGCCAAAGTTCCTCGCTCAGGATCATCGGGGTGCGGATTTCTTCATAGCCGTGCTTTGTATGCTCTTCACGCCAGAACTGTTCCAGCTGATTGCGGAGAATCATGCCGTGCGGCAGAAAGAACGGGAACCCCGGGCCTTCTTCGTAAATATCGAACAGGTCAAGATCACGGCCAATTTTGCGGTGGTCGCGCTTTTTGGCTTCTTCAATCATATGCAGGTATTCTTCAAGCTGAGAGGCCTTCGGGAACGAAATGCCATAAACGCGCTGCAGCATTTTGTTCTTCGCGTCTGCGCGCCAGTAGGCACCGGTGCAGTTCGTCAGTTTAACGGCTTTCACATGGCCGGTGCTCATCAGGTGCGGGCCAGCGCAAAGGTCAATATAGTCATCCTGTTTGTAAAAGCTGATTTTTTCACCTTTGCCTGCGTGTTCCTGAATCAATTCCACCTTATACTTCTGATGTTCTTTTTCCATCAGGTCAATAGCGTCCTTCGGGTCAAGCTCAAAGCGCTCCAGCGGAATATCTTTTTTGATGATTTCCTTCATCTCGGCTTCAATCTTGGTCATATCGTCCGGTGTAAGAGTGCGCGGAAGATCGAAGTCGTAATAGAATCCGTTTTCAATAGCCGGGCCAATCGCGAAGCCAGCGGTTGGGAAAAGCTTTTTCACGGCCTGCGCCATAATGTGAGATGTTGTGTGCCAGTAGGCTTTCTTGCCCTCGGCATCATCGAATGTCAAGATCTGCAGCTCACAGTCTTTTGTAACCGGGGTACGAAGATCCACCACTTTGCCATCCAGCTTACCCGCGCAGGCAGCTTTATAAAGCCCCGCGCCGATGGATTTCGCAATTTCAGCGACTGTTATGCCGCTTTCAAACTCTTTTACATCGCCTTTCAGGCTGACTTTAATCATTTGGTTCCACTCCTTCATAAATTTGAACAGTTAAAATAAAAAAAGCCCTGCCCCTGTATGGGGTAAGACTTTTACTTACGGTTCCACCCAATTCAGCGGATTGCAAAGAACCCGCCCTCATTGATACGGCTGTAACGGTGCCGACCGGTACGCCTTTTGCCCTGAGGCCTCAGTGTACAACTCGGAGGCGGTAGTCTGTCTTTTCTTCCGCCGCGAACGTTTTCAGCTTGCAGCGTTCGCTCTCTGGTGCGGCGTCCAAGGGACTTCCTCGTCAATGTTTTCCAAAATATTCTGTTTTGCTTGTGGCCTTATCATAGCACCCGGCAAAGTCCTTGTCAAGGTTTGTACAAAGGCTTTTTTCAAAGACCGGAGGGCACAGTCGGCAGTGAATTTTCCCCTTACTGCGCAGAATTGAAATTTTGTCAAAGGCTGTAATAATAATTTATTATTTGTCTGACTGTAAAAAATTATATATTTATTTTGTATAATTTTTTCCTTGATTGTAAAGTCAATTATGGTATTATTATTAATAGTAAGTTCATATAATGTTCATATATGAATCCGGTTCAAAACGAATTAAAAACAGAAAAGAGGAGATTGCCTTTGCTTGGAAGAAAAAAGAGCAATTGAAATTTTTATTGCTCTTTTCGGGGATTCTGTTTAATGAAGCAAGGAGGATGAAACATTGGTTACATTTTTTGTCGCACTAGGCCTGTTGATATTAGGGTACTTTACATACAGCAAAGTTGTAGATAAAGTCTTTCAGCCGCGGCAGTCACCCACACCGTGCGTTGCGCATCCTGACGGTGTAGACTTCGTGCCCATGAGTACACCGCGTGCATTTCTCGTTGAGCTGCTGAATATTGCCGGGCTTGGGCCAATATTCGGCGCGCTGGCCGGTGCACTCTGGGGGCCGGTTGTTTACCTGTGGATTGTTTTTGGCACTATCTTTGCAGGCGGCGTGCATGACTACATCAGCGGCACGCTTTCCATGCGTCAGGATGGCGCTTCCATTTCGGAAGTCGTCGGCAAAAACCTCGGAAATGTAATGCTGCAGATTATGCGCGTGTTTTCCGTTGTTTTGTTGGTTCTGATTGGCGCAACTTTCACGACCGGCCCTGCCGGGCTTTTTGCAGAGCTTACGCCAAAAGCACTCGATAAGAATTTTTGGCTTGTAATTCTGATAATTTATTACTTTTTGGCAACGCTTTTCCCGATTGACAAAATTATCGGCAAACTGTACCCCATCTTTGGCGTTCTTCTCATTATCATGTGCCTCGGCGTAGCCGGCGGTGTTATCTTTAACGGCAGTTACCATATGCCGGAAATGGTGCTTGCGAATGAGCACCCGGCACATACGCCAATTTGGTCCATGATGTTTATTACAGTAGCCTGCGGCGCCTGCTCCGGGTTCCACTCGACTCAGGCTCCGCTAATTGCCCGCTGTGTTGACGATGAACGTAAAAACCGCAAGATTTTTTACGGCGCTATGGTCGCTGAAGGTGTCATTGCCCTGATTTGGGCAGCTGTTGGCATGACTTTTTATGGCGGTACCCAGGGCCTTTACAACGCTGGCAACGCGATTCACAACAACCAGTCCGCAATGGTCTACAATATTGGCAAAGGCCTTCTTGGCCCAATAGGCGCAGTTCTTACCGTTATTGGTGTTGGCGTTTGCCCGGTTACTTCCGCTGATACCGCATTCCGCAGTGCAAGGCTTACCATTTCCGACTGGTTCCACATTGACCAGAAAAAAGTCGGTACACGTCTTGCAATCTCGATTCCTCTCTTCGCCGTCGGCGCTACGCTGACGCAGCTGGACTTCAGCACAATCTGGCGTTATTTCTCCTACTCCAACCAGGCTCTGGCCATGATCGTCCTGTGGGCCGGCGCCGCATATCTGTGCAAATGGAAAAAGCATTCCCTTGTTTCGCTGATGGCCGCACTTCCTGCAACGTTCATGTCGGCCGTTACCTGCACCTACTTCTTTATGGCGAAGGAATGCCTGCATCTTTCCACTTCTATTGCTTACCCGGTTGGCATTGCATTTGCCCTTGTCTGCCTCCTCCTTTACATTGTTAAAGGGGTTCTGCCGAACTGGAATAGCAACGCAAAAGCAAAGATGACTCCGTCTGTTGACAAAGCAGTCTAATTTTTAGTTCAAAAGCTTTTCAGCCGTCCCGTTTTTCGGGGCGGCTTTTCTTTGCTTTAAAATACTTGCACACTTTCGCGGGCAGGCAGCATTTTTCGCGAAGAAATTCTCTTTTTCCCATATTGTTTTCCTGTTTTCTGCATACAACGTTTTTATGTAACAGTTGTAAATTTCTTGACAGAAGGGTACTGAAAGATATACAATATTTTTTATGGTGCGCTAATACGCATTCAGCAAATTGTAATAATCTTCAAATAGAGATTTCTCGGATTTTCATCATTAAGTTACAGGGAGGTGCCAACATTTGCAAATTGATTTAGTCCTCTGCATACTGGTTGCGGTTGTATGTGCGGTTGCTGCGGGAATTGTGTGCTTTTTTCTAGGTTCTGAACACCGCAAAAAGACCGCTGAATATACCATAGGCTCTGCAGAACAGGAAGCAAAACGAATTGTGAGCGACGCCATTAAAACGGCGGAAACGAAAAAGAAAGAAGCGATTCTTGAAGGCAAAGATGAAATTCACCACCAACGTACGGAACAGGAGCGGGAACTGAACGACCGCCGGAAAGAAGTCCAGCGCCAAGAGCGCCGCATTCAGCAAAAAGAAGAAACCTTAGACAAAAAAATGGAAAGCCTCGAAGCAAAAGACGAGACGCTCAGTAACAAAAACAAGCAGGCGGATGAACGCCTGGTTCAGGCTGAAGAAATAAAAAAGAATCAGCGTGAAGCATTGGAGCGTATCTCCGGCTTCACCAAGGATCAGGCAAAGGAATACCTGCTGAACAACCTTGACAATGAATTGACCCACGAAAAAGCCGTCAAGCTGATGGAGTTTGAACAGCAGACGCGGGAAGAAGCAGACAAAACGGCACGGGAAATTATTTCCACTGCCATTCAACGCTGTGCCGCAGACCATGTGGCAGAAGCAACCATCTCCGTGGTGCCGCTGCCAAATGACGAAATGAAAGGCCGCATTATCGGCCGTGAAGGGCGTAATATCCGAGCGATTGAAACCATGACGGGCGTAGACCTGATTATTGACGACACACCGGAAGCAATTACACTCAGCTGCTTTGAGCCGGTACGCCGTGAAGTTGCCCGTATTGCTTTGGAACATCTGATTGCCGATGGCCGTATTCATCCAGCGCGCATTGAGGAAACGATTGAAAAAGCTCGCCGTGAAGTGGATAATACCATTAAGCAGGAAGGGGAACGTGCCGTACTGGAAGCCGGTATCAACGGGATTCACCCAGAGCTTGTAAAGCTTTTGGGACGCCTGCGTTACCGCACAAGTTATGGCCAGAACGTGCTGAACCATTCGCTGGAGGTTTCGTACCTTGCCGGCATGATGGCTTCTGAACTTGGCATTGATCCAGCGGTTGCCCGCAGAGCAGGTTTGCTGCACGATATTGGCAAAGCACTTGACCACGAAATTGAAGGTTCGCATGTCGACATCGGTGTGGAAGTCGCACGAAAGTATAAGGAAAGCGACGCCGTTATCCACGCAATACAGGCTCATCACAACGACGTAGAGCCTAAAACAATCGCTGCATGCCTTGTGCAGGCTGCTGATGCCATCAGTGCAGCGCGGCCGGGTGCACGGCGTGAAAATGTAGAAAACTACATTAAGCGGCTTGAAAAGCTGGAAGAGGTTGCTTCCTCCTTTGATGGCGTGGAACGCAGCTATGCAATCCAGGCCGGCCGTGAAATCCGTATTATGGTAAAGCCAGAGGTCATTAGTGATGATGACATGGTTCTTCTTGCACGGAATATTTGCAAAAAAATCGAAAGCGACCTCGAATACCCAGGGCAAATCAAAGTCAATATCATCCGGGAAAGCCGGGCTATTGAATACGCAAAATAAGCAAGCGAAAGGGGAACAGATGGCTGTTCCCCTTTCGTTTTTATTAGGAAAGGGCTGTAGATACTATGAATATTTTGGCAATCGGTGACGTTGTCGGCAGCATTGGCTGCCGCTTTCTGCGCAGCCATCTGCCCGCAATTAAAAAAATGAAAGCTATTGACCTCGTGATTGTCAACGGTGAAAATTCTGCCGACGGAAATGGTCTGACTCCTGTTTCCGTACGCCACTTGTTCGACAGCGGCGCCGACGTAGTCACTTCTGGCAACCACAGTTTCCGGCGGCGCGAAAGCTACGACCTTTACGACTCTTGTGAAACCCTGCTGCGGCCCGCAAATTTTCCAGCCTCCGCGCCCGGCCGCGGGTACTGCATTGTAGACATGGGACGCATCCAGGTCGGAGTTATTAACCTAATGGGCGTTGTGTATCTGGAAAGCATGGAATCCCCCTTCGACTGTGCAGACCGCATCCTTGCAGAAAAGCTGCCCAAAATTACACTTGTGGATTTTCATGCGGAAGCAACAGGCGAAAAGCGTTCCCTCGCCTACTATCTTGACGGGCGCGTTTCCGCCGTCTATGGAACGCACACTCATGTGCAGACGGCCGATGAATGCATTCTGCCAAATGGCACCGGCTATCTTTCCGACCTTGGCATGACGGGGCCGGTCAATTCCGTCCTCGGTGTAAAGCCGGAACTCGTAATCCGCAAAATGAAGACTAAAATGCCCGTGCGGTTTGATCTTGCCGACGGCGACTGCTGCATCAACGGCGCAATATTCCAAATAGATGAGCATACTGGTAAAACAATTTCCATAGAAAGAATCAATATTTTATAAAAATTTGGCAATATTGGTATATTTTTTTTAAAAAGCTCTTGCAAATTTCCTTTATTAGATTTATTATGTACTAGTAAAACGTCATGATTCTAATGGGGGATAAAACGATGGAAGTATTGAAGGTTTCGTCAAAGTCAGCGCCGAATTCCGTTGCCGGCGCAGTTGCAGGAGTAATACGAGAATCCGGATCCGTTGAGCTGCAGGCAGTAGGTGCCGGCGCAACCAATCAGTCCGTGAAGGCTATTGCCATTGCACGGGGCTATCTTGCGCCATCCGGGATTGACATTATATGCACACCGGCCTTTGCCAGCATTACAATCGATGGTGAAGAGCGAACCGCAATGCGGCTGATTGTAGAACCGCGCTGATTCTTACTCTTCCAAAACGCTCCCGGTTTTTGCCGGGGGCGTTTTGCTGTTTCGAAAATACAGCGTACATCTGCCCCATATTTTAAAAGATTGAATCAAACGGAACGGTATGGTATAATAACAGAATAAGTTTGTATTAATGCGGCCTGGGTAAAATACCGCTTCTGTGATTTGAGGGAGTGCTTGCAAAGTGATTAGCGGAAATGACTTGAAAAACGCCATAATCTCCGGCGCCAATAATGTTTTGAAATACCGTGCATCCATTAATGAACTGAATATCTTCCCCGTACCGGATGGAGATACCGGCTCCAATATGTCAATGACAATCGGCGCTGCTGTAAGCGAGCTGGAAAAACTGGAAAATCCCACTGCGGCTGAAGCTGCTAACACGGCGGCAAGCGCCATGCTGCGCGGCGCACGCGGGAACTCTGGCGTTATCCTTTCTATTCTCTTCCGCGGCTTTTCTGACGGGCTGAAGGAAAAGGAAAGCGCAAGTGCGGAAGACCTTGTTAACGCACTTGGCATTGGCGTAGAAGCAGCTTACAAAGCTGTGATGAAACCAACAGAAGGCACTATCTTGACTGTTTCGCGCATGAGCTGTGAAGCAGGCCGCAAAGCGCTTCAGCAAAGCAGCGACCCCGCCGCCGTATGGCAGGCTGTGTGCAGCGGTGCTGAAGAAGCCTTGGAACAAACTCCGGAGCAGCTTCCGGTATTGAAGCGTGCAGGCGTTGTAGATGCCGGCGGCAAGGGGCTTTGCTCTATTTTTGAGGGAATGCAGCGCGTTTTCGGTGGCGGCGAAATGATTGAAGCCGAAACACAGGACACTGCCAATGTAAACGGTGACGATTTTTTCCGTAATGCTGCCGCAGAGTTCGATGAAGAAATTCACTTTACTTACTGCACGGAATTCATTATTGGGCGCGATTCCACCAATGCAAAAGATCCTTCGGAACTCCGTGCTTTTCTTGAAACAATGGGTGACTGCGTTCTTGTTGTCGGCGACGACGAGATTATAAAAGTCCATGTTCATACGGAACATCCTGGCAAGGCACTGGAAGCCGCCCTCGACTACGGCCAGTTGCTGAGCGTGAAGGTTGACAATATGAAAGAGCAGCACCGCAAAGCTGCGGAGACCGAAAAGAAAGAAACGGAAGCAGTACCGTGCGAGCCGCTCACTCCGGTTGACCCGGTAAACGAAATCGGCTTTACTGCCGTTGCAAGCGGCAGCGGCCTAAAAACCCTTTTCACCGACCTTGGCTGCTGCCAAGTTATCAGCGGCGGCCAAACCATGAACCCAAGCACAGAAATGCTTGCGGAAGCAGTGCGTGCTACTCCAGCCAAAAATGTTATGATTCTTCCAAACAATAAAAACATCATTCTGGCAGCGGAGCAGGTCGTTCCGCTTGTAAAAGACCGGAAAGTTGTTGTTCTCCCTACACGCACTATCCCACAAGGGCTTTCTGCGCTTCTTGCCTATAACCCGGACATTTCGGTGGAAGAAAACACCGTCAGCATGATGGAATCCGCCACGGCCGTGAAGACCGGCACGGTAACCTATGCGGCGCGTGACTCTGAATTCGGCGGCCGTAAAATTCACAAAAATGACGTTATGGGTCTTGTGAACGGCAAGCTGGAAATTGTGGACCATATTCATGATGTGAGTCATGTGTGTGTAAAGCTGGTTCATTCCATGATGGAACGCAGCACGACTTTTATTACGTTGATTTATGGTCAGGAAGTTTCAGAAAATGAGGCTAATGACGTATACAATCAGATTAAGTCTAAAATTGACGGTGACGTTGAAGTTACTCTGGTAAACGGAGGCCAGCCGGTTTACTACTATATTCTTTCTGTGGAATAGCAGAGTTTTCGGGTGAAAATATGGCCAGTCTTTACCGGAAAAATATTCGTTCTTTAAAAGGCGTCGGCGAACAGCGCGCTCAGCTTTTTCAAAAGCTTGGCGTGTCTTCCGTCGGCGCTTTGCTTTGCTTTTACCCCAGGGCCTACGAAGACCTCAGCAGTCCCTGCACCATACGCAGCGCACCAGCCGCCGTTCCGTGCGCCGTGCGCGCAAAAGTAACGGAATCGCCAAGCGGGACGCGCATCCACGGCGGTATGACGCTTTTTAAGGGAAAAGCTGACGATGGGGAAAGCGAATTTACGCTGACATTTTTCAACAATCCCTATGTTTCGCACCTGCTGAAGGAAGGGCAAACCTACCTTTTTTACGGGAAAGTAGAAGCCAATTTTCAAAAGTTCGAGATGACAGTGCCGGAGTTTTTCCCGGCAGATTCCTGCCCGCCTATTCGCCCCATCTACCCACAAACACAAGGTCTCAGCAGCCGAATCATTGAAAAAACTGTACGAGAAGCGCTGCGGCTTCTTCCGGAAACCGTAAACGACCCCATCCCTCCTGAACTGCGGCGGCGCTATGATCTTTGCGGCCTGCGTGAAGCAATGGAAAACATCCACTTCCCATCCAACACGGAAGCGGCCGAAGCCGCACGCCGCAGGCTGATCTTTGAAGAGCTCCTTATCCTGCAGCTCGGCCTCGGCCAGCGAAAGGAACAAACCAGCCGGCAAAGCCGCTTCCAGCTGAAAAAAGACTTTTCGCCGGAATTTTTTTCACTGCTTCCCTACACGCCAACAAACGCACAGAAACGTTCGGTGCGTGAAGCTATGGCTGACATGATGAGCGGGCACGTTATGAATCGGCTAATTCAGGGCGATGTCGGTTCCGGCAAAACCGCTGTGGCGGCGGCGCTGTGCTACTCTGCCGTAAAGAATGGCCTGCAAGCGGCTCTAATGGTTCCTACGGAGATTTTAGCCCGGCAGCATTATTACACTCTCAGCCGCATTTTAGAGCCTGCAGGGATTCCTACAGCCCTTCTTGCCGGTTCTGTTCCAGCAGCGCAAAAAAGAGAAATTAATTCTGGGCTTGCAGACGGTTCCATTGGGCTTGCTATTGGAACCCATGCACTTCTTTCTGAAAACGTCGTTTTCCGGCGGCTTGGCCTTGTCATAACCGACGAACAGCATCGCTTCGGCGTAGCCCAGCGCATGGCGCTTTCCGCCAAAGGGGACCACCCGCACTTGCTTGTTATGAGCGCAACGCCGATTCCCCGCACATTGGCTCTGATGATTTACGGCGACCTTGACCTTTCCGTCCTCGACGAGCTCCCCCCTGGGCGGCAGAAAATTGAAACATACGCGGTCACTTCCGACAAACGGCAGCGGGTTTTCGCCTTCCTACAAAAAAACATCCGTGCCGGACGTCAGTGCTACATCGTCTGCCCAACGATCGAAGGTGACACAGGCGGCATGGCCAGCGTGAATCGGTACATCGAAAAGCTGCGTACCGAATGGATGCCGGGCTGTTCTGCCGCCGCGCTTCACGGGCGTATGAAGTCAAAAGAGAAAGCGGCCGTCATGCAGGAATTTGCGGAAGGAAAAGTCAGTATTCTTGTTTCCACCACCGTGGTGGAAGTTGGCGTTGACGTGCCAAACGCCACCGTAATGCTGATTGAAAACGCCGAGCGGTATGGTCTTTCGCAGCTGCATCAACTTCGCGGCCGTGTTGGCCGCGGAAAATACCAGTCCTATTGCATTCTGCTTTCCGACGCCCAGAACGAAGAATCCGTTTCGCGCCTCAAGACCATGTGCGCGACAAACGATGGTTTTCAAATTGCCGACGCTGACCTGAAACTCCGCGGCCCGGGTGATTTCTTCGGGAGCCGCCAGCACGGCCTTCCCGCACTAAAAATTGCCGACATGGCCGCGGATATGGATTGCCTAAACCGTGCGCAGGAAGCCGCACATGAGATTCTCGCAGACGACCCTTCACTGGAAAAGCCGGAACATCGCGGCCTGCGTGCTGAAGTTCGGAAACTTTTTGCACAGACTGAGTTTTCCTGAACAGACGATTTCCATTCCCTTGCTTTTTCATATCTTAGCGTTATCTAATTTATACATTGTTAGATGCTATAATAAAGCTATGATTACCAGGATTCTGTAAAAGCCGTTTCTGAAAAGAAAGAAGGATGAATAATGAAAAAAACCGGAAAGTTTCTTTCCCTCGTTTTAGGATTGACTGTAGCCCTTTTTGCATTCTGCCACGCCCCCGCTGCGGCGGCAAGCAGAGACGACCTTTTGGAAAAGAAGATAGATGACACCCTTTCCTGTGTGAATCCGACGATGCCTGCCATTGAAAAGGTGCTCGCCGTTCACAATGAGCTGATAAAGGATGCCCACTACGATTACTCCAATTACTTGCGTAATACCCTTTCTGCGGATGATTTCACGGCATACGGCATCCTGGTAAATCACACGGGCGTGTGCGACGGATATGCCGATGCCTACCGGCTGCTGATGAATCGGCTTGGTATCCCAACAATCGCTGTGTGCAACAGCACCCACGCCTGGGATATCGTCTATCTCGGCGGAAACTGGTATCATATTGATGTCACTTGGGATGACCCAATCCAGCCAAACGGTTCCGACAGTTCCACCCCAACCTATACCTATTTTATGATGAGCGACTCTAAGACAGCGAAAAGCCACGGCAGTCCATGGTACTGTGAACATACCGGCATTTCCAGCCCCAAAGCCTCCGATACCCGTTTTGACCAGTGCCAAAACATATGGGATACACTGTCACACAGTGACTTATGCGCCATTCAAGCACCTATACCTACGACCGTAACACTCGACACATCTGCCTATTCCACCTACCCAGGTGCAGCCTACAGTTTCCTTGCAAAATCCAATATCGGTGAATTTATCAAAGCCCATTCTTCCGACCCTTCCGTCGTCAGCGTTGCAAAGCCAAGGGCCACCAGCAGTGGATGGCTGATTCAGATTACGGCTCTTAAACCCGGGAACGCTACCATCACAGCCGTTTCGGCCTGCGGTGTCGAAAATTCTTTCCCGGTAACGGTTTCCCAGCCAGCCTTCACCTGCGACACTACAAAAGATTTTACAGTAAGATCCAGCAGCACCTACCAGTTTAAAGTCACCACTCCCAGGCTGGTGCAATTCGTATGCGGGTCGCCGAACTTCCGGGTGATTTCAACCGTGAAAAGCGAGAACGATTATTTTGTAAAAGTGAAAGCCGTTGGCAATGTTGGCACCACCTGCGGATTTTACATTAACGGAAGTGCAGTGCCAGTTGTCCACGCAACCATTTCCCCGACTTTTCCTTTTACAAGCGATACGCATGGGACGTTGTCCGTCCGGAACGGGAAAACATATCAGTTTAAAATAACTTCCGAAAAGAAGCCTTCCTTCGCCTGCGGCTCGTCAAGCTTCCGCCTCGTTTCTTCTTCCAAAACAGGGAACAGTTATTTCATCAAAGTTAAAGCGGTCGGCCGCTCAGGTGGTGTAAGCGGATTTTATGTCAACGGCAGCAGGATAGCCATTGGAGTAATTAATTGATGATTCCCGCACGGCAGTGCTTTTGGGTACTGCCGCACTTTTTTGCCGCCATTAAGCGGTTTGCAACTGCCAGTTGCGGTATTTTCAAGGCAGATTGGTAGTCTGCAACCGCTCTTCCCGCTATAATTTGATTTGCAATATTGCAGGAAACACAAGAATAACTTTTGATGGAGGCATGAGAAAATGATTTTAGCTGATAAAATCTTAAACCTGCGAAAGAAGAACGGTTGGTCGCAGGAAGAGCTCGCAGAAAAATTAAACGTTTCCAGACAGTCTGTTTCAAAATGGGAAAGCGCCGCCAGCATACCGGATATCAATAAAATACTGGAACTTGCCGCGCTTTTCGGCGTTACAACAGATTATCTGCTGAAAGACAATATGCAGAAAACCGAATACACCGACACCACAGAAGATGAGGCCGCAAGCCACCGACTGGTCACCTTACAGGAGGCAACGGACTTTCTGAAAGAAAAGAAAGAACAGGGCCTTCGCACTGGCCTCGGTGTTCTGCTGTGTGTTTTTTCCGCCGCCCCATTGATTCTAATGGAGGCTTTTTCCCAGCCAAACCCGTGGCACATAAAACTTACAGAGCCCTTTTCAGATGAAGTCGGTACAGTGCTTCTCCTTTTGCTGGTAGCATTTGCCGTTGCGCTCTTTATTTTCAGCGAAGAGCGAATGAAACGTTTCGAGTCCTTAAAAGATCCAACTATGGAACTGGAATACGGTGTGGAAGGTGTTGTACGGGAAAAACGGCACGCTTTTCAACGCACTTACCTCTGGCAGCACATTACCGGAGTGATTTTGTGTATTCTTTCCCCAGTACCGCTTATCATGGCCCAATTTGCGAATGCATCGAACGCTGAAGACTCAGCGTTTACTGCTCTTCTTCTCATGATTGTATCGGCCGCATGCTTCCTTTTTGTTTCTGCCGGTACGCAGAAAGCTGGCTTTGACCTGCTTTTGCACGAGGCTGATTTTAAGAAAGAACACACGAAATCCGAAAAGAAAGTTTCATGGTTCAGCGGCATCTACTGGCCGCTTGTTACCGCCATCTACCTCGCCTGGAGTCTTCCTATGCGAAGCTGGTCCATTTCGTGGGTCGTCTGGCCGGTGGCGGCTCTGATCTTTGCAAGTATCAGCGCTGCACTGAAAAAAGAAGACTGAATAACAGCCTGTACAATGCAAAAAAACAGGAGACAGTTCTGTTTAAGGACTGCCTCCTGCTTTTTATTTTCTGAAGAGATGCTTACCGCCAGCAGGGGATTCCACCGGGATAACACGGCTGAATACCGCGTAGTTTTTGTATGTAATCTTCCGGTCAATATGCTGTGCGCCAAAAAACCATTTTTTGTATTTCACATGCTTCATAATCTGCTCAAGAAACGCTTCAAGCTGGTTATGGTTTTCAGACCTTATGCCAGCCGGTGTAAAATCTGCTTTCGGCGGCGGTTCATGTGTAAAGATATAGTCAACTTCCAAGCCAGCCGCCTGCAGGTTGTTCCTCCCCTCCTGCATTTCACGCAATGAAGGAAGCTCGCAGGCCCACCATTTTTTTGCCGCGATGCGCATGGTCTTTTCCTGGCTTTCGCCGCCGCCGAATGTAAAAAATTTATGCCCTTCCAGCGTATAAACCTGCCCGCGCATCAAATGGTACAGGCCGCCGTCAAGATGATGAACTTTTCCGCCGTTCCATTCTTCCAACGGATATTTCCCCAAAAGGTCAAAGTTTTCGTGAGTCCCATCGAGAAACAGAATATTGTACTTTTTCTTACCAAGTTTTTTAATATTTTTTTCTTCTTCCGGGCCGCCATCCCAAAGGAACCCAAAATCGCCGCATACAATCAGTGTATCGCCTTTTTTCAGTTTCCGAAGCGCCGGGTCGTGAAAGCGCTGTATTTCACCGTGAGTATCTCCGGTTACATAAATCATACTATTTCCCCCATATCGTACCCGCACCATACTTCGGCAGATGCTTAAGTAATCAAATATTAATAATTCGTTGCTTTATATTTGAGAAGATTACTGCTATACTGAATAAGTATGACAGAAAACTGTTTCATTTATCATATCACATCGGAGGCCAAATTTAAATGAAAAAAAAGATAGCCGCTTTGTTTTCCGTGCTGCTAATTCTCTGCACTGTTCTCACACCCGTAAAAACTCAGGCAGCGGTTTTTAATATTGATTTTCCCATCAACAGTGAAGCCATTGAACTAGTAAACCTTGACTCAGGCACCACAGTCTATGAAAAAAATCCAAATGAAAAGCGCGAACCAGCTTCCCTGACAAAAATCATGACCTACATTGTCACGGTGGAAAATGTAAAAGACCTGCAGGGAACAAAAGTAACCGTAACAAAAAAAGTACTGGATGAGCTTTTAGGCACCGGCAGTTCCATGGCCGGGATTCAAGTAGGTGACGTGGCCACCGTTTACCAGCTGCTGAACTGCATGATGGTGCCTTCCGGCAATGATGCGGCTCTTACTCTAGCCGACTATGTCGGCGGCGGAAATGTCAGCAAATTTGTTGATATGATGAATCAAAAAGCAAAAGAGCTCGGCTGCACTGGAACACATTTTACCAACCCTCATGGTCTGCATGACCCAAACCACTACACTACGGCAGCCGACTTGGTGAAAATTTCACGTTATGCCATGTCACTTCCATACTTTATGGACATCTGCTCGCAGCTGTACTATGACTATAAACCCGTTGGCGGGCCAAATGCCAGCCAGACAACAACACTTTCCACAACAAACCGTATGCTGATTTCAAGCGATGAAGACTACTACTACCGCTATGCTAAAGGCATAAAAACAGGCCATACGGACGAATCCGGCTACTGCCTCGTTTCCTCGGCTTCCGCCGACGGTTACAGTTATCTGTGCGTCGCTCTTGGCGCACCTTCCATAGATAAAAATGGAAATGATATTAACACCCATGGCGAAATGGTCGACTCAAAAAAGCTTTATAAATGGGCCTTAACTTCACTGGAGCTGAAAAACATTGTTGGCCCGAATGACACATTGGGTGAAGTCGACTTAAAATACGCCTGGAACAAAGACAAACTTTCAGTAAAGGCTTCCACGGGTTACTCCGCCATGCTTCCGAAAGGCGTCGCCACCAGCAGTGTTATTATCACAAAAAGCCTGCCGAAATCTGTTAGCGCCCCCATTAAAAAGGGTCAGGTGGTCGGCACAGCAACGCTGAGCTATGCAAACGAAAAGTTGGCAACGATTAACCTCGTCGCATCAGAATCGGTAGAGCGCAGCGAACTGCTGCATACGACCGATGCAATAAAAGTCATTCTCTCTTCCCCTTGGTTCATCGTCATTGCTGCTATCGTTGTGCTCCTTCTTGCCGTCTACATTGTTCTTGCCGTAGTTTACAACCGCAGAAGAAAGAACCTGCGCAAAGTAAAGAAGTTCCGTAAAATGTAGCCTTTCATTTAAAATTCCCTTTGATGACAGCTTTACAGCTTATCAAAGGGAAATGAAATATGCGCAAAAAGCCCGCCGGAAACCCGGCGGGCTTTTCTTTTCCTTAAAACAGGGAACTTACTTCAGTTCGACTTCTGCGCCAGCCTTTGTAAGCTTTTCCTTCATAGTATCAGCGTCAGCCTTTGCAACGCCTTCCTTGATGGTCTTAGGAGCAGCGTCAACAAGATCCTTCGCGTCCTTCAGGCCCAAGCCTGTGATTTCACGAACAGCCTTGATAACCTGAATCTTCTGGTCGCCGATAGCCTTCAGCACGACGTCAAAAGAAGTTTTCTCTTCTGCAGCCGGAGCAGCAGCAGCCGGAGCAGCAGCAACTGCTACTGGAGCAGAAGCGGATACACCGAATTCATCTTCAAGAGCCTTAACAAGCTCAGAGAGCTCAAGGACCGTCAGGGATTTAACATCTTCAATCAGCTTTTCAACCTTTTCAGACATAGTAATAAACCTCCAATAAATTTTAAATTATAATCAGACTTTATGCGGATTTCTGCTCTTTTTCGGCAATCGCGTTCAGCGCGACAACCAAACCCTTCAGTGTACCGTTCAGCACAGTAACAAACCCAGTAATTGGGCCGTTCATGCCACGGAGCACCTGAGCAACCAGAACTTCCTTCGGCGGAAGTTTTGCAAGGGTCTTAATCTCATCAACGGACACAGCCTTACCGTCAATAAATCCAGCTTTAACCTTGAACGTGTCGCTTTTTTCAGCGTAACCGCTCAAAATCTTAGCAGGGGCAACGTAATCCTCGGAATTTACTGCAACAGCAGTTGTTCCATCCAGAATATCGTCAAAACCCTCAAGGCCAGCTTCTTTCAGTGCACGGCGAAGCAGCGTGTTCTTAACAACTTTATAGGTGCTGCCGGATTCACGAAGATCCTTACGAAGCTTTGTGTCGTCCGCAACCGTAATACCCTTGTAGTCTACAATGACACCAGTATGCGCAGCTTTCAGCTGTTCTGCAATCGCTGTTACAGCCTGCTTTTTTTCTTCCAATATCTTTTTGCTTGGCAAATGTATTCACCTCCATATAACAGAATAAAGACAACAGAAAAGCCTTTTCCGCTTGCCGCAGAAAAGGCTTTCAAACACGCAAATGCAAATGTATGAATAGGCCTTATTCTCGGCAGGCTGGAAAAACCATTATGCGAAGCACCTGCTGTCTTTGAATAAAGAACAGTTCAACTTAACTAAAGTATACCACAAAAATGGTACAATGTCAAATCATGCACCAAATTTATTTGGATTAATGCGTACGCCAGGGCCCATAGTGGAAGCGATGACGCAGGAACGGATATACTGACCTTTTGACGTTGCCGGTTTTGCTTTTACAATAGCGCCAAGCAGGGCGTTAAAATTCTCTGCCAGTTTCTCTTTGCCAAAAGAAACTTTGCCGATAACGCAGTGGATAATATTAGATTTGTCAAGGCGGTATTCAATTTTACCAGCTTTGGCTTCCTGAATTGCTTTGGACATGTCGCGGGTAACAGTGCCAGCCTTCGGGTTTGGCATCAAGCCGCGGGGGCCAAGGATTTTACCAAGGCGGCCTACAAGGCCCATCATATCAGGTGTTGTAATCAGAACGTCAAAATCCATCCAGTTTTCACTCTGAATTTTTTTGATCATTTCTTCTGCACCGATATAATCAGCACCAGCTGCTTCGGCATCTTTTGCAGCATCGCCCTTGCAGATAGCAAGAATGCGAATCTTTTTGCCCGTGCCATTCGGCAGAACAAGCGCACCGCGAACCTGCTGATCCGCGTGACGGCTGTCGACGCCCAGCTTTACATGGACTTCAACGCTCTCGTCAAATTTCTTTGTTCCGGTCTTTACGCAAACATCAAGCGCTTCATCCGGATCATAAAGTTTTGTATGATCGACGAGCTTTGCGCCGTCGATGTATTTTTTACCGTGTTTCATAGGTTTTCCTCCCTGTCAAGTGGTAAAATCGGATTTGATGTTCCTCCCACCGGGGGACTGTGGAAACCGGCGCACGTCTTTCGCCGCAGACGCCGCTTGCGTTTCCGTTGTTATCAGTCGGCAACTTCAATGCCCATGCTGCGTGCTGTACCGGCAACCATGCTCATGGCTGTTTCGATTGTAGCCGCATTCAAGTCGGGCATCTTTGTTTCAGCGATTTTCTTAATCTGCTCTTTGGTGATCTTTGCAACTTTCGTTTTGTTCGGTTCACCGGAAGCTTTTTCGATACCGCAGGCCTTCTTAATAAGAACGGCAGCCGGCGGAGTCTTTGTGATAAATGTGAACGAGCGGTCTGCATAAACCGTGATGATAACTGGGATAATCATGCCGGCCTGCGACTTTGTGCGTTCATTAAATTCTTTTGTAAATGCCATGATGTTAACGCCATGCTGACCAAGCGCTGGCCCAACCGGCGGCGCCGGGGTTGCTTTTCCAGCAGGTATCTGGAGCTTAATAAAGCCTGTAACCTTCTGTGCCATTTTTACTGCACCTCCAAATTTTGTGGTTGATGGCGGAATGAAGATGATTTTCATTTCTCCCACAGGGGCAACGCCCCTCATAACGAGCGGGGAAACCCGCTGATTACCAGAACTTACTCGATTGCTTCAGCCTGGCAAAGTTCCAGCTCAACCGGCGTTTCGCGCCCAAACATGGAAACGGTAACGCGCACGCTGTTCTTTTCTTTGTCCACAGCTTCAACAATTCCGACGAAGCCTTCCAGCGGCCCGTCAATGATTTTTACGGAATCTCCAACTCCGTAGGAAACCTCTATCTCTTTCTTCTCGACACCGAGCCGTGCGACCTCTTCATCGGTCAGCGGAATCGGCTTGGAAGACGGCCCTACAAAGCCCGTGCAGCCGCGGATGTTGCGGACAATATACCACGATTCGTTAGTAAGGATCATCTTAACGAGCACATAGCCCGGGAAGATTTTCCTTTCCACCTCGCGCTGCTTGTTGTCTTTGATTTCCGTTACGGTTTCGGTCGGAACAAGCACCTGCTGAATCAAGTCGTGGAGCTGCCGATTTTCCACCGTCTTCTCAAGATTGGAGGCAACCTTGTTTTCATACCCGGAATAGGTATGCGCAACATACCATTTTGCTTCTTCAGGCAACGAAAACCCCTCCGATTCAATCAAATTATTTTGCAATGCTCATAATCAGCCCAAGCAGATTCACAAGAAGTGTATCAAGGCCGAAAACGAAAAGACCAATGACGATGATAGTCACGAGAACAACACCGGTATTTTTAAATACGGACTTTGGAGCAGGCCAAACGATTTTCTTGATTTCGGCCTTTGTGTCATGGAAAAATTTCGAGATGTTTTTACCGGTTCTGACAAAAAAATTTGCTTTTTGTGCTTTCTCGGTTTTTTCTGCCATAAACTTTTCCCTCCGTCCGGATTACTTCGTCTCGCGATGAAGCGTATGTTTTTTGCAGAATCTGCAGTACTTCTTCATCTCGAGCCTGTCCGGATCGTTCTTTTTATTCTTCATCGTGTCATAGTTGCGCTGTTTGCACTCTGTGCAAGCTAAAGTAACTTTTACTCTCATAACGGCACCTCCCGCTGTACGGAAAAAATTTTAGCCCTATAATTTGGGCTGCGGCCTCCCTCGAATAAATAGGTACAAAAAAATAGCCCCTTAAACGAGGTAAATCCATAATAGCATATCGTACAAGCTATGTCAAGAAAAATATTGCAAATATTGTGAAAAAACAGCATTTGCCGAAAGGCTCACTAATGGCGAACCTTTCGGCAAACGGCAAAAAACTACCGATTCATATCATTCAGAGTCGTCATCATACGGCTTGGTTTCTTTTTCTTTTCCGGCTTTACTTTTTTGCCTTTCATCTTATGACCGGCGCGGTAGCCCTTTTCCATTTCTGGCGTAAAAAGCGGGCGAATATTTGCAACTGCACCGTCGCTCAGACCGTTAAGCACCACAATCGTAATGATGGCGCGCACGTCTACATCGCCGCTGATATACATTTCATTCAGCAGCGTGGCACACTTGGCAATGGCGTCTTTCTCAATCCCTGCGGCACAAAGTGCTTCCATTTTTGGCAGAAGATGCTTGCGGGCAAAGGCAACAGCGCGGATTCCGCCATAGGTTGTACGCTCTTCCGCCATTTCATCTTTTAGTTCCGGGAATGTTCCAACAAAGCGGTTGAAGAAAAAAACAGGGTCGACGTTGTTGTCGTCATCTTTCCTGCGCTTTTTCTTCGTAAGCAGCGCAGTCGACTTCTGCGGGCCGCGTATGGACTCGGCAAAATCATCTGCAATGCCCTGGGCTTCGTCTGTTGTGTCGTTTTCCGGGTCAAACAGCCACATGGAAACCGACTTCCACTTGCGCTCCGCGTCATCGGCGCTGCATTTGCGCAGCTCAAAACGCTTGCGGCTTTCGCGGAACAAAACGCTGTAGACGATGTCTTCGCACTGAAATTCCACCGCCTGGCCGTCTTCCTCTTCCAAGTCTCTTTTTTCAAACTGGAATCCCAGTTCCGTAAGGGTCGAAGCGACTTTCTCCGCTATAAGGTTAAATGCTTTCTGCTCCAATTCTGAATCCTCCTGTATTAAAAGTAGCGTCTGCGGAATCCCGCACCGCCGCTATCTACATACGCCTACAAAATATTTCATTTATTATACTACAGAAACCTGTTTTTGTCACCATACATTTGCCGGCAGTTTCATATACATAAAATATGTTTGCACCTCTTATAGCGTTGTGCTATGATAAGTATTTGTAGAATTCGGTTCAAAATGCCGCAGTACGCCTGCGCAAAGCCGTACCCTGATTTGGAGGAATTATTGATGAGCAAAATAAAAGTTGCCGTCCTTTTCGGCGGCTGCTCTGCGGAGCACGAAGTTTCGCGCCTCTCGGCAGATTCTATTATTCGCAATCTGCCTGCGGCAAAATATGATATTATACGCGTCGGAATTACGAAAGATGGGCGCTGGTTTCTTTACACCGGCCCAGAAGAAAAAATTCCGACCGGTGAATGGGAGCAAAGTGGAGAAAAAGCTCCCGCATTTCTTTGCCCGGACCGAAATGTCGGCGGGCTGGCTGTGATTACACCGGACGGCCTTAAAACCGTGAAAGTGGACTGTGTTTTTCCTGTGCTGCACGGCCGAAACGGTGAAGACGGAACCATGCAGGGCCTGCTGGAACTGAGCGGCCTGCCGTTTGTCGGCTGTGGAACGCTTTCCTCCGCTGTATGCATGGATAAGGCTATTACACACTCGCTGCTTTCCAATGCCGGGATTAACTGTGCCAAATATCTCTGGTTTTTCAGCAAAAACTATGCAGGCGAAGGCAAAAAGAAAATTGAAACAAAGGTTGAAGCAAGGCTTGGTTACCCGGTATTTGTAAAACCGGCAAACTCCGGTTCTTCCGTTGGCGTTACAAAAGTAAAGAGCGAAGCGGAGTTTTCCGCTGCCGTAGCAGCAGCCGCCGCGGAGAGTGACAAAATACTTGTAGAAGAAGCTGTTTCCGGCCAAGAAGTAGAATGCGCAGTTTTGGGCAATTTAAACCCGAAGGCTTCCAGTGTTGTGGGCGAAATCGTGGCCTCGGCCTCTTTCTATGACTACGACGACAAATACAAATCTGGAAAATCCAAGCTGAACATTCCCGCACATTTGGAAAGCGACGTAACGGAAGAAATCCGTACAGCTGCCGTACGCGCTTTCCGCACTCTTGACTGCCGCGGCTTTGCGCGCGTCGATTTCTTTGTGCGCAATGGGCATGAAGTCCTGCTGAATGAGCTGAACACCATCCCGGGCTTTACCTCAATCAGTATGTACCCGAAGCTCTGGGAGGCTTCCGGCCTTTCCTACAGTGAACTTCTCGACCGGTTGGTTCAGCTTGCGTTTGAAGACGATGCTAAAGACTTTAAAAGATAAGAAAAAACGGCGCAGCAGTACGGCCGCCCAAACGGCGGTCGCACTCTGTTCTGCACCAAAAAGCGGAAAGCCCGGACCGCGGCGTAACTGTATGCCGCAGAACAGTCCGGAAGACCTGTTCCCCGCAAAGGAGAAAACCATGGACGAAAGTTATCTGATTTCAATCAAAGGACGCCAAAATGTAGATGGTGAAGTCGGCGAAGTCGAGCTGACAACACTTGGTTCCTATGTAAAGCGCGGCAAAAGCCGCTACATTTTATATAAGGAATATGCATCCGAAGAGAATACCACACCGCGCACTTCCATTTTAAAAATAGACGGAGGCTCCCGCCTGACCCTGATGCGCCGCGGCGGCGACACCACCCGCCTGATACTGGAAAGTGGAAAGCGCCACCTCTGCCAGTATGACACCGGCTACGGAAGCCTGATGATTGGTATTTTTACCAACCGGTTTGAGTCTGAGCTGAACGACGCGGGCGGAAGCCTGAACGTCAGCTATACGCTGGACATCAACTCGGCGCTTTCCAGCCTGAACGAACTCTTCATCACCGTCAAGGAGGCAAAAAACAACGATGTCAAAAATTGAACTGCAGGCAACCGAAAACCTGAAAAGCGCCATTACTGCCGCCATGCGCAGCGGAATGGAAAAGGGATCTCTGCCGAAAGCCGAAATCCCGGATTTTATTGTTGAAGTCCCGGCTGATCTTTCCCACGGTGACCGTGCCGCCAATGCGGCAATGATCAGCGCAAAAGCCTTTCACATGGCTCCGCGCAAAATTGCGGAAACCATTCAGCAGGAGCTGGACTTAGGCGGCACCTACTTTGACCGCTGTGAGATTGCCGGACCCGGTTTCATGAACTTTTTCTTCGGCCCGCGATTTTACGTTGACGTGGTGAAGGAAGTCCTCGCGGCTGGCCCGCTGTACGGCCGAAGCGACTGGGGCAAAAAAGAAAAGGTCATGGTGGAGTACGTTTCCGCCAACCCAACCGGCCCCATGCATATGGGCAATGCGCGCGGCGGGGCCTTGGGCGACTGCCTGGCCTCTGTTCTGGATGCCGCAGGCTTCGACGTTACCCGCGAATTTTATGTAAACGACGCCGGCAACCAAATTTTGAAATTTGGGCATTCCCTCGGCGCACGCTACCTGCAGATTTACAAAGGTGAAGACGCGGTAGAGTTCCCGGAAGACGGCTACCACGGCGAAGATATTAAAGACCGCGCCGCTGAATTTGCAAAAATCAACGGTGACAAATACGTTGACGTTCCTGCGGAAAAGCGTGAAAAAGCACTTGTGGACTATGCCCTGCCAAAAAATATTACCAAAATGAAGGCTGACCTTGAAAAGTACCGCATTGTTTACGACAGCTGGTTCCTGGAAAGCACGCTGCACAACGACGGCGAACTGGACGAAGCCATCCAGATTTTGAAAGACCGCGGCATGACCTACGAAAAAGACGGTGCGCTGTGGTACCGTGCCACGGCAAATGGTGCGGAAAAGGACGAGGTTCTTGTCCGTGGAAACGGAACGCCAACCTATTTTGCCGCCGATATTGCCTACCACCGCAACAAATTTCTGAAGCGCGGCTTCCAGCGCGTAATTGACGTGTGGGGCGCGGATCATCATGGCCATGTGGCCCGCATGAAAGGTGCAATGGATGCCATTGGCCTTGACGGCAGCAAACTTGATGTGATTTTGATTCAGCTTGTGCGTCTGGTGCGCGGCGGCGAAATTGTGCGCATGAGCAAGCGCACGGGCAAGGCAATCGGCCTCGCGGACCTGCTTGACGAAGTTCCGGTAGATGCGGCACGGTTCTATTTTAATCTGCGCGAAGCGACCTCTCAGATGGATTTTGACCTTGACCTTGCTGTAAAGCAAGACTCTCAAAATCCGGTCTACTATGTGCAGTACGCTCACGCACGCATTTGCAGCCTTCTGAAAAACCTGGCAGCGGATGGAATTCAGCCGCGCGAATGCACTGATGAAGAGCTTGCCCTGCTGACGGCGCCGGAAGAAAAAGACCTCATCCGCCATCTTTCCATTTGCACCAGCGAAATAATTGCTTCCGCGCGTGACTACGACCCGGCCCGCATGATGCGCTACCTGATCACGCTGGCAACGCTTTTCCACAAATTCTACACGGCCTGCCGCGTGAAGGGCGAAGGCGAAAGCCTGACCGCCGCACGGCTTGACCTTTGTATGGCTGCCAAAACGGTGCTGAACAACATTCTTTCCATGTTTAAAATTACAGCACCGGAGAGCATGTAGCAGAAAGGAACCCTGTTTAAAAAGCTATGGATGCTACCTTTGAGATTCCTCTGATATTGAGTTTTCAGCAATGCCACGGCAGTTCCGCGGCTTTACTGGACTCCTCTGGCCAAAAAGCCATGGGCGGCGTATTTTCCCCGTGCGCCGGCGTTACAGCAGGAGAAGATGAAACCGACTGGTTCGACGCACTTTGCTCCCGGCGGCGAGAACAGATTCGTGCCCTGAAAAAGGGCGGGGCAGCGTTTGTGCTTCTGGCAAGGCAGGCATCGCTTGCGGAAATGCGGGCTTCCCTGCTTGCTGCGCGCGGAACCGGGCTTCCGGTCGCTGTCTGCCCGGAATTTTCCGAAAAAGGCAGCCCGGAACGCTTCCTTGCCGCACTGATTACCTTACAGGCCATGGGCGCCGCCGCTTACGGCCTTTGCGGCACACCAAGCAGCGAAATGCTCAGTGCCGTAAAAGGAATGCTTCCGTACGCCGCCATCCCGTTCGCCCTGCTGGCGGACGCTGAACCGGGGCAATCTCCCGCCGCTTTTGCGGAAAGCCTGCGGTCGTTTGTGGAAGCAGGTGTTCGGATGATAGGCTGCGGACGCAATACTTCCCAGGAACATCAGCTGAAATTGCAACAAATGCTAAAAAATTATGGCCCTCTGGAAATTTCCAAAGAGCCTGACTGTTATGCTGCCGCCACGGAGCGGGAAGTTTTCTTTCTGGGCGACGATATTGAATTCAGCCATCCGCTTTCCTGTTCCTCTTCCCTTGGCGATAAACTGATTCGCCTGGATGACGAACGGGTTTCGGCAGCGCTCGTCCTTCTGGAAAGTGTAAATGACTCCGTCCTCCTCAGCCAAAACAGCTTGATGGCAAAACTGCCCATTGCTGTTCGCGCAGACAGTTCCGCCGTACTGGAAGCTGCCCTTCGCTACTTTCAGGGCCGGCTGATTATTGACTCCAGTTCGCCAATCGAAGCAGAGATTCTGGAGCCCCTTGCGGCAAAGTACGGAGCTATTCTCTATTAGCAGGCTCCTTTGTTTCCGCTGTTTCCGGAGTATTTTCTTCCGGCGGAACATCCCAGCCTTGAAAAGCAATGCTCATTGCACCAAGCGCCATGCAGCAGGCAATAGCTGCCGCCGTGATGGCCCAGTTTGCGAATCCAAACGGGCCCAGTACCATGGAAACCAACAGCAGGACAAATCCTATATCAAAAAGGACCAGCGCAAGTTTTTCATCACTCATTGTATTATTGTCTCCTTTTTAACAGATTGGATATTTTCAAGTCGCAGAAAGCTTTATTGAAAATCCAGAGTATTCGCGAGCTGCGCCAGCTGCTCCATGGTAAGCTGTTCGGCCCTTACGGAAGCGGAAGCGCCAACTGCCTGCAGCGCTTCGGCAACGACGCTTTTCGGCAGTGACAGCCCGGCAGAAATGGAGTTTGCCGCCGTTTTGCGGCGCTGCCCGAATGCGGCCTTTACCAAAGCAAAAAATTGTTTTTCATTTATGACAGCAACCGGCGGTTCTTTACGCACCCGGAGTTGAATCACGGCGGAATCCACTTTTGGCTGCGGGAAAAAGCCGGAGCGTTTTACTCCAAACAGTATTTTTGGCTCTGAATAGTACTGTACGGATATGCTGACCGCGCCGCACGCCCGCGTTCCGGGCTGTGCGCAGAGGCGTTCGGCTGCCTCTTTCTGCACCATCACCGTGAGTGCGGAAACGGGTATTTTTTCCTCAAGGAATCGCATGACAACCGGCGATGTGATATAATAGGGCAAATTGGCGCAGACAAAAACTTTTCTGCTGCCAAACTCACGGCGAAGAAGTTCGTTCAGATCCAGCTTCATCACGTCGCCCCACACAATTTTAACGTTGCTGCAGCCGACAAGCGTTTCTTTCAGCACCGGCTCCAGGCTGCGGTCCAATTCCACAGCGACTACTTGAGCCGCCCTGGCGGAAAGTTCTTTCGTCAGCACACCGATTCCGGGGCCGATTTCCAATACGCCGTCTTCTTTTCCCGCGCCGCAGAGTTCAGCCATGTGGGGGCAAACATCCGGGTTAACAATAAAATTTTGCCCAAGGGAATGAGAAAAATGAAAGCCGTGCCGGGAAAGCACTGCATGAACCATATTAATATCCGATAAATCCATATTGGCGAACCTCCGCTTTTTATGCTTCATTATATCATAGCCGCGGCAAAATTGCCATTGCGGAACACTTTTTGGGAAGGGTGATTTTATGCAGAGAACGGATAAAACCAATTATTACCTCGACATAGCCGAAACTGTGCTGGAGCGGGGCACCTGCCTCAGGCGGAACTTCGGTGCTATTATTGTAAACCATGACGAGATTATTTCCTCCGGCTATGTTGGTGCGCCGCGCGGCCGGAAGAACTGCATTGACATGGGCGTCTGCATCCGGGAAAAGCTGGGTATCCCGCGCGGAGAGCGCTACGAGCTTTGCCGCTCCGTCCATGCCGAGGCAAATGCAATTATCAGCGCGCCACGCAATGAAATGCTTGGCGCCACGCTGTACCTTGTGGGCCGGGAAGTGAAAACCGGCGATTATGTGGCAAACGCTGTGCCTTGCTCCATGTGCAAACGGATGATTATTAACGCGGGCATTCTGCGTGTTATCGCGCGTATCAGCAAAACAGAGTACTCCGTAACCAATGTAAACGACTATGTAACGAACGATGAATCTCTGGTGGGGAAATTCGGGTACTGAGCCGTTTTACCACCCCCGAATATTCCAGTTTTAAAACAGAAACAGCAGCCGCGCTGTTCCGCATGGAAACGGGCAGCGCGGCTGCTGTTTGCCAAAATCTATACTTATTCTTTGCCTTCCGGCTTGTCCTTTTCAAAAGCCTTTTCCGCCGCCTCGCGGGCAAGGTCAATCATCATAACGCCATTGTCTTCTTTTTTCTCTTCGGCCGGAATTTTTGCATACACTTCGCCAACCATGGAACGCATCCACAGGCCGGGCGTAATGCGCATGGAATAACCGCAGCCACTGTCGGTCATCCAGTCGTAAAACCGGGCGCGCGGCAAACCGTAAGCGGAAAGAAGCGTCATCAGTGTGCCGCCGTGAGCCACAATCACAGCAGAAGTCATACCGGCGGTCATCAGTCCCTTTACAATTTTTTCAAACGCGGCGCAGGTACGCTGCATAAAAGCGCCGCTGCTTTCTCCGCCCGGCGGGGTAATCTGCTTTCCTTTTCCGGCGACCCACTGTGCAAACGCCGGATCTTTTGCGGCAATCTCTTTGGCATTTTTGCCTTCCCACTCGCCAAAAGAACATTCGCGAAAATCACGAATCAAAATCGGCTTGGCTTTCGGGTACAAAATTTTCATAGTCTGTGTGCAGCGCTTCAGCGGACTGCAAAAATACGCTTCTGCCTGCGGGTACGGATACTTTTCTGCCAGAGCATGAATTCTTTTCTCGCCCGACGGGGAAAGCGGAAGGTCTGTGCTGCCAATATAGCGGCCTTCTTCGTTTCCGGCCGTCATGCCGTGGCGGATGAAATGAATAATATAGGATTTCAATCGGGAAACCTCCTCCAGTAAATAAAGTGCTTCCAACGGTTCCTAAATAGAGCGGATTTTTCACAGGCAAGCACAACATTTAGTATCTTTACATAGCGTTATATTTATAGTATGATTTACAGGACGTTAATAAATCATTTTTCGACAGGTGATAGGAACTATGAACAGCAATTTTTCCAGAATTATAACCTTACTGCGCAAAGAACGTGGGTTCAGCCAGAAAAAAGTAGCAGGCGACCTCGCTATTTCTCAGGCACTGCTTTCTCACTATGAAAAGGGAATCCGTGAATGCGGGCTTGACTTTGTGGTAAAAGTTGCCGATTATTATAATGTTTCGTGCGATTATCTGCTGGGCCGCACACCGCAGCGCAACGGCGCGACAATCGCTGTAGAAGATATTCCGGAGCCAGATGCAGCCGGGCGTGAGAACATTATGCACGGCCACGGCGGAAGTATGCTGCCGCTTTTGAACAAAAAGCTGATAGAGAATTCCTTGAACATTATTTTCAGCTTTCTGCAGCACTTCAACAGCAAAGCCATTACAGCCGAAATTTCGGCTTTTCTTACGATTGCCGTTTACCGGGCTTTCCGCGTTTTGTATTCTGCAAACCCCAAAAATCCACAGGGGCTTTTCGCCGTACCCTTCCGCCTGTGCAGCAGCCGTGCCATGGCGGCACAGGAAATTGCCCTAAGCAATGCCGCTTCGCTTGTTTCCGGTGAAAAAGTCGAAAATATGGAGCCTGCGGCAAAAGGCAACGTTCCCATTGTTACACCGGAAAAGCTTTCTGCGGAATACCCGCTGTTTGCCCCTTCGCTTCTGAACCTGATACAAAACTCTGAAAATCGGATAACAGGGAAAAGGCGGCTAAAATGATTATAGCATAGTTGCGGCTTTTTGAAAATACAGCCGTTTTCGTTTCAGCATACAGGCCCACAGAAACTCTGTGGGAAAAGGCCTGCCGGAATGCGTAAGCACTCCGGCAGGCCTTTTGCTGCTTTACCTTCGCAAATGGTTGTTTGGAAAAACATTTTATGCTGTTGACATTTGTATATTATATGCTATATAATATTGTTTGTAATAAAGCCACAGGGAGGCGAACAATTACTTGACTTTTCAATCGGGTCCGGCTTTGCTGGATGCCTGCGTGCTTTCCGTTTTATGCAAAGGTGACACCTACGGATATGTTTTAACGCAGAATGTTAAAGAAGTATTCGGTATTTCGGAGTCTTCCCTTTACCCCGTGCTTCGAAGGCTGCAAAAGAGCAGTTACCTTACCACCTATGACAAGACGTTTCACGGACGAAACCGGCGTTATTATTCCATAACGCCCGAGGGAAAGCAAAAGCTCTTGGAATACTGTGAAGAATGGAAAGAATACCGTTCAAAAATTGATCAGTTTTTATTGGGAGGCGTATTAGATGAACCGGGAACAGTTTCTGGAGAAACTGAAAAATAAATTAAAGGGGCTTCCAGCAGAAGATGTGAGCAGCGCCTTGGAATACTACGAAGAATATCTTGATGACGCAGGGCCTGAAAACGAAGAGGCAACCATTGCCGCATGGGGATCTCCCGACCAGCTTGCCGGGCAGATCCTGGCTGACTATGCCGTGAAGCAAGTTAATGCGGAACCATCCGCGAAGAAGAGCCTTTCCACTGCATGGGTCGTAATTCTGGCAATCTGTGCATCGCCTATCGCCGTGCCGGTTGCCGCGGTCATCATCTGCCTGATGGCTGTATTAGTTATCGTGGTTGCCGCCGTCATTTTGGGACTCGGGGGATGCGCTGTCGGTCTTCTTGCTGGGGGTGCCGCGAGCGTCATCATGGGCTTTGGCGTTATCTTTCAAAGTATTTCGTCCATGGTCTTTTTTGTCGGCCTTGGGTTGTTCAGTGTTGGAGCCGGAGCGGCGCTGATGATGTTTGTCATCTGGCTTAGCAAAGCAGGAATCCGCTGGGTTGCAAAACTTTTCAGCAAAGTACTGCCAAGGAGGAAAGCTCATGAATAAACGTCGAAAAATACTGATCGCAGCCTGCATTTTCATGGCGGCAGGCCTGCTGCTTGCTACAATAGGATATTTTACCGGTGCAAGCCGCACCGTTGTGCTGGGCAGCCACGGAATTACCATTGTTGGCGGCAGCGGCAAGGATTTAAAATCGCAAAAGGGCATAAAATTAGATGGATTTACGTCTGTCGACGGACAAATAGGTGACTCTGACATTCGTTTCGTCCCATCCGACCATTTTGGCATGGATTTCACCTATTCTGACGAAGCGGATAAGCCGAAGGCAACTGTAAGCAATGGAGTCCTGAAAATTACACAGGACTCTGAAACAGGAAGCCACTGGTGTTCCATTGACTTGAGTGCCGGAACCAGCCACAACTCTCATTCTATCACCGTTTATTACCCAACCGGGATTTACCTTGAAAAATTCAGCCTGCAGGGAGACAGCGGAAGCATTGACGCTTCCGGTTTCAGCGCAGCAAACACGGATATTGGCTGCACCTATGGGAATGTAACATTGAAAGACGCTTCCTGCGGGAAATGTACCATACAAATGGAAAATGGGAACAGCACCTTTACATCGGTTCGCGCGAACACACTGAAATACCAAAACAAATATGGCAACAGCAGCTTTGATACCACGCAGATTTCCGGTTCCGGTACATCCATCGGCTCTTCCGACGGAAGCATTCGGATGCAAACCTGTACCGTTCCGGATCTTACGCTTTCCGACGAATGCGGAAGTGTATCCCTTACATCTCTGAAAACAGACCAATTAAAGGCACAGCTTAAGGACGGGAAGCTGCAGTCCGCAAACTGTACCGTTAACAAAGTGCAAATCGAAAATTCCTGTGGCAGCGTGAAAATGACGGGGCTTAACCTTACTGCCGGTGCAGAAATCCGCTGCAAAGACGGTTCCGTCTCTCTCGACGGGCTGCTGAAAGGCAAAACGGTGCTTCATTCTGATTATGGCAGTGTTACAGTCAAGGCTTCTCTGCCCATAAGCAAATACCGCTGCAGCTGTTCCACGGAGTGCGGCAGCGTTACTGTAAACGGCAAACAATACGGCAAAGACGTTTTTATGCCGGTTAATGCCGACAATTCACTGGACATTACGACAAAGGACGGCAGTATTTCGGCAGACTTTCATCCATAAAACAATCAAAACGAGCTTTTGTTTGGAAGGAGTTTAGAATTATGGACTTGGAAATTCGTCATTTAACGGTTCGGTATGGACATTTTACAGCATTGTCCGATGTATCACTCACCTTACACAGCGGCGGCTTAACCGGCCTGGTTGGAACAAACGGAGCCGGAAAATCGACGCTGCTGAAAACAATTTCTACTCTTCTGCGGCCAACGTCAGGCCAAATTCTGCTGAACGGCGTCAATATCTGCAAAAAGCCTGATACCATGAGGCGCGTACTAGGCTACCTGCCTCAGGATGTGCCGGTCTACCCCAATTTGAACGCATGGGAATATCTTGCGTTCCTCGCTTCGGTAAAAGGGCTTGAAGAAGAAAAAGCGCGCAGGCAGATTAAGTTCCTGATGAAGACTCTGCATCTTTCTGATGTCGGCAAAAAGCATCTTTCGCAGTTTTCCGGAGGAATGCGGCAAAGAGTCGGCATAGCAGGAGCATTGCTGGGCGACCCTAAAATCATTGTTTTTGACGAACCGACGACCGGCCTCGACCCTCAGGAGCGCGTTGCCGTCCGTAACCTGCTGACCAAGCTGGCCTGCGACAAAATCGTCCTTCTTTCCACACACATCGTTTCGGATGTAGAAGCCGCCGCATCCAAACTGATACTGCTAAAAAGCGGAAAAATCCTGTTTTACGGCTCTCCGGAAGAACTTACCGGACACGCGGAAGGGCATGTGTGGCAATGCTCGGTTCCAAGCATTGCCCTGCTTTCGCAGGATCTTGCCGTCAGTTCGGCCGTTCAGCAAAAATCCGGTATCAGTGTAAAGATTGTTGGGGCACAGCCTCCCTTCAGCGATTCGAAACTTTCTGTTCCGACTCTCGAAGACGCTTGCCTGTACGCACTGCGGGGTGAAAGTGCATGAGCGGGTTTCAAAGAATTCTGGGAACGGCAAAAGCCGATTTTCTGGAACGCATACGCAAGTTTTCTTTTTTTGCATTCGCCGCCATTTTGATTTTTGCGGTTTTCTGGTTTGTTCCCAAGCCGTCAGGCGTTACCTCTATGGTTATAGAACCGACCAGGCTGCTTCAAGCTTCCGATCCTTCCTGGATTCCAATGTCTTCTGCCATGTGCGGCGGAATGCTTCTGTGCATTCTGGGATTTGCATATATTAAGAACACCGTACAGCAGGACTGCCATGCCGGTATTTTTTATTGGATTCAGACTTCACCCTTAAAGAGAAGTACTTATGTACTTGGAAAATTTGTTTCTAACTTATTTCTCCTTCTGCTGCTTTTGGGCTTTCTTATGGCAGCTTCTTTCTTTATGATGGTTCTTCATTTCCCGGGCCAGTTTATACCGCTCTACGACTTTTTTTCGCCGTTTCTGTGCCTGGTACCCGGCCTGTTCTTTGTCGCTGCGTTTGCCGTTGTAACCGACTGCGCGCCTGTATTACGAAAAAGCAGCAGCCTTTCCATTGCTATTTTTCTCTGTTTCTCCATCATGGTCTTAACCTTTGAATCCCTCTGGCGCATCAATTCCCGCCTTCTATCCATCTTTGATTTCAGTGGGTTTCTTTGGATGCGTGACAGCATTTCAAATACAGTTCTTGCCGCTACAGGGCATCCTGTAACCCAAATCAATCTCTTTACAAGTGCCCACAGAACAAATGCACAGCTGAAAGCAGTCGCTTTTCACGGCCTTACTCCATCCTATCAATTTCTCATCGACAAACTGATTCTGATGGCATCCAGCCTGATTTTGGCCTTGCTTGCCTCTTTCATGCTGCCAAAATCCGAAAAGGCCGCAGCCTCTGTGCAAAAGCAAGCAACACCCAAGCCGAACAATGCCCTTGCGTGGATTCCACCGCTTCATTTTGGCATTACCCATTCCGAAGCACTGATTCTGCTAAAAGACAGAACAAAACTTTGGTGGATGACAGCCATCTGTCTGTGGATTGCAACCTTTTTTTCACCGATGGACACAGTCTGCAGCGCACTTTTTCCGATTGCTTTCGCTTGGATGCTCCCAGTCTTCTCCAAAATGGGATGCCTGGAGCATCAAACCGGTGTGGACTCCATTTTACGCACCATGCCAAAAGTACCGTTGCTTCTGACATTTGACTGTTGGAATACAGGGCTGGCCATCTCTTTGGCTGTTGGATTCCCCACTTTGCTGCGGCTGCTCTTTTCCAACCAGATTGCTAATTTTATTTCCGCTTTGGTTTTCGTGGTCGCCGTACCTTCCTTTGCCCTGTTTTTAGGGGAATGGACGAAAACGAACCGCCCCTTTGAAATCCTCTACCTTATTGTCTGTTACCTTGCGGTTAACGTTCCACAATTAATTTTTACCGGCGCTTATTTTACTGCCGAATCCACAGTACGGGTGATTGGGCTTGTGATTCTTACCGGCGTCATGCTGTTTTTGACCTTTACCAAAAAGCTGGCCGAAAACCATCAAACGGCATAAACAGCATCCAATACGAGCAAAACGCTTCACTTCTTCACAGTAAATCCGGGCATATTCTTTTTAGAATATGCCCGGATTTTAGTGCTTAAAATAAAACCGAAAGCTCAGTGTTCAGCCATTTTTAATAAGGTCGCGGTACAAGTGGATGTACTCGTTTGCTGAACGTCCCCAGCTAAAGTTGCAGGCCATAGCGCGCTTTACGAGGATCTTCCAGCCCGGGCGGTTCTTGTAGCCCTTCAATGCACGCATCACAGCGTCGTACATATCACCGCTGTCATAGGAGCGGAAAGTAAAGCCGTTTCCTTTGCCATCGCCGCTGTCCTGTATTGAATCTTTCAGGCCGCCGGTTTCGCGCACAACCGGGATTGTCCCATACCGCAGTGCAATCATCTGTGCCAGACCGCATGGCTCCGATTTCGACGGCATCAGGAAAATATCAGCCGCTGCGTAAATCTTGTGCGAAAGCTCCGGGATAAATCCAAAACAGGCACACAGACGGCCCGGGTAACGCTTCTGCATATCTTTAAAGTAATTTTCGTAATCCCAGTCGCCGGAACCAAGAACTACAAACTGCATGTCCGTGTTCTGCATAAAGCTGTCCAGCGCCTCACGCACAAGGTCAAGGCCTTTCTGCCCAACCATGCGCGTTACCATTCCTACAAGCGGGGCATCTGCATCCTGATTTAGGTGCAGCCGCTTCTGAAGCTCCAGCTTGTTTTCAGCTTTACCGGAAAGGTCTTCCGCCGTGTAATTGGCATAAATGGAATTGTCCTTTTCCGGGTCATAGGTTTCGACATTGATACCGTTCAGAATGCCGCTCAGTTTCCATTTGCGTTCCTGCAGGATTCCTTCCATGCC
>JAEZFF010000028.1 GCA_023417635.1 Bacillota bacterium
AAAATCGGCGATGAAACAGAAGATATTAATGTTTAATTGATTCTGTTTGTGTTTCGAAGATATTTATGATATAGTATATAAGTTGTTTTTCTGCCTGCCCGTTTTGCCGCCGGGCAGCGCGGTATTATTACCAAAGCGGCAAGTTGGAGTGATTTCAAAATGATAACTGCGATTGTCGGAGCTTGCTGGGGCGACGAAGGCAAGGGTAAAATAACGGATGTGGAAGCGGAAAAGGCCGACATTGTCATACGCTTTCAGGGCGGTTATAATGCAGGCCATACCATTGTGAACAACTATGGCAAATTCGCACTGCATCAGCTCCCTTCCGGTGTGTTCCACAGCAACATTGTAAATATTATCGGAAACGGTGTTGCATTGAACCCGGAAAAGTTTATTTCTGAACTGAACGGCCTTGTGGAACGTGGTGTTCCGAAGCCGAAAATGATGGTTTCAAACCGTGCGCAGATTCTTATGCCGTACCATGTGCTGTTAGATACCTGTGAAGAGGCGCGCCTGGCTTCTAAATCTTTCGGTTCTACAAAGTCCGGAATTGCACCTTTTTATTCCGATAAATTTGCAAAGATTGGCTTTCAGGTCAGTGAACTTTTTGCCGATGAAGCTTATTTGCGCGAAAAGATTGACCATGTGATTGCCCTTAAAAATGTATTTCTTGAGCATCTATATCATCAGCCAAAGCTGGAAGCGGATGCTGTTTACGCGAAATTGATGGAGTACAAGAAAATTCTTGCCCCCTATGTTGGCGATACATTCGAATTTCTCAGTAAAGCGGTGCATGACGGCAAAAATATTTTGCTGGAAGGTCAGCTGGGCACACTGAAAGACCCGGATTTTGGAATTTATCCAATGGTTACGTCTTCGAATACGCTCGCGTCATACGGCGCGGTAAGCACCGGCATTCCGCCGTATGAAGTAAAGAACATCCTTGCTGTGGTAAAGGCGTATTCCAGCGCTGTAGGTGCCGGAGAATTTGTCAGTGAAATTTTCGGCCAGGAAGCTGACGATCTGCGCCGCCGCGGCGGCGACGGCGGCGAATTCGGCGCAACAACTGGCCGCCCGCGCAGAATGGGTTGGCTTGACCTTGTGGCGGCACGCTACGGCTGCCGCGTTCAAGGTGCAACGGGCGTTGCACTGACGGTGCTGGATGCTCTCGGCTATCTTGACGAGATTCCGGTCTGTGTTGCCTATGAACTGGATGGCAAAAAGATAGATTCCTTCCCGCCGACGGTAGACCTCAAACGCTGCAAACCGGTATATGAAAAGCTGCCGGGCTGGAAGTGCGACATCCGCGGCATTAAAAAGTACGAGGATCTTCCGGAAAACGCAAGGCATTACGTCGAGTTTGCGGAAAAGGCAATCGGCGTACCGGTCAAGATTGTTTCCAACGGCCCTGCGCGCGAAGATATTATTTACCGCTGATTTTATTTTTTATGCAGCCGGTGACAGGCACTCTGTCAATTCCGGCTGTTTCCTTGATTTAGGAAGAGGTGTTTCTAAACTATGTGTGGTATTGTCGGTTATGTTGGTGACGATCAGGCTGCGCCGATTCTTCTGAAAGGCCTTGAAAAACTGGAGTACCGTGGGTACGATTCCGCAGGTGTTGCCGTTTATGACGGCACTTCAATTCAGGTTGTAAAAACAAAAGGCCGGCTGAAAGTGCTGAATGATAAAATTCATGGCGGCGCTGATATGCAGGGCACTGTTGGCATTGGCCATACGCGCTGGGCGACGCATGGGAAGCCTTCGGACCTGAACGCGCATCCGCACGTCAGTGAGTCCGGAAAATTTGCCGTTGTCCATAACGGCATTATTGAAAACTATCTTACTTTGAAAAATTCTCTGCTGGAGCAAGGGTACCACTTTGTGTCGGAAACAGACACCGAAGTAATTGCTCAGCTTCTAGATTATTATTATGACGGCGATTTGCTTGACGCGGTCACAAAGACGCTTCGCAAAGTCCGCGGCTCGTATGCACTCGGAATTCTCTGCCAGGATTTCCCAGACCGCATTATCGGCGTCCGGAAAGACAGCCCGCTGATTGTTGGCCTTGGCAAGGGTGAAAACTTTATTGCCTCGGATATTCCGGCAATTCTCAGCCGCACCCGCGACATTTACCGTTTAAATGAAAACGAAATTGCCGTGATTCAAAAAACTGGTGTTTCCATCTATGATCTTGACAAAAAGCCCATTGCGAAAAAACCTTCGCACATTGATTGGGATATTGCTGCGGCAGAAAAGGGCGGCTTCAGCCATTTTATGGCAAAGGAAATTATGGAGCAGCCGAAAGCGGTGCGCAACACGATTTCTCCGCGCATAAAAGACGGCCGTATTGTCTTGGACAACATTACGCTTACAAAGCAGCAGATTGAAAGTTTCAGCAAAATTTTCATTGTTGCCTGCGGTTCAGCCTACCATGTAGGCGTTGTGGCGAAATACATCTTTGAGCAGTACACACATATTCCGGTTGAAGTAGATGTTGCTTCCGAGTTCCGTTACCGCAACCCGTTAATTAACAGCAGCGTCCTCGTTCTGGTTATCAGCCAGTCCGGCGAAACGGCAGATACGCTGGCGGCTTTGCGGGAAGCAAAACGCCTTGGTGCACGCACCATTTCTATCGTGAACGTTGTGGGCAGCTCTATTGCCAATGAGTCGGATGACGTCCTTTACACTTGGGCCGGGCCGGAAATCGCCGTGGCTACGACGAAAGCTTACAGTACACAGCTTGCCGTTGTGTATCTGCTGGCAATTTATATGGCCGAAAAAACGGGCGTTATGAATGAAACCAACTACAAGTATTACATCTCAGAGCTTCAGGCCCTTCCGGACAAAATTGAGGAAACGCTTGCTTCCAAAGAACACGTCCACAGCTTGGCCGAGCGCTTTTACAAGACCGATGATATTTTCTTTATCGGCCGTAATCTGGATTATGCCATGTCGCTGGAAGGCTCGCTCAAGCTGAAAGAAATTTCTTATATCCATTCTGAAGCTTACGCGGCAGGCGAACTGAAGCATGGAACTATTTCACTGATTCAGGAAGGCAGCCTGGTGATTGCACTTGCTACCCAGAAACGCCTTTTTGAAAAGATGATGAGCAACGTAAAGGAAGTCAAGGCGCGCGGAGCGGTTGTTCTCGGCGTTACAACAGAGGACAATACGCAGATTGAAAAAGAAACAGACTGCGCGTTCTATGTGCCGCAGATGTGTGACATGATGCTGCCGTCGCTTGCGGTTATTCCGCTGCAGATTTTTGCTTATTATGTAGCCTATATGAAAGGCTGCGACATCGACAAGCCACGAAATCTTGCTAAATCCGTAACGGTAGAATAAGGGGAAGCAGCCATGAGAAACAACGAAGCCATACTGGTACTGGATTTCGGTGGGCAGTACAGCCAGTTGATTGCCCGGCGAGTGCGTGACCTGAATGTGTACTGCGAAATTCGTTCCTACCGCACTTCCGCAGAAAAAATTGCGGAATGCGGCTATCAAGGGATTATATTTTCCGGCGGGCCAAACAGTGTTTACGCGGAAAAAGCACCCCGGTGTGATGCTGCCGTGCTTTCACTTGGAATCCCGGTTCTTGGCATCTGCTACGGTGCCCAGCTGATGGCTCAGCTGTTAAGCGGAACAGTCGCGGAAAGTGCGACTCGTGAATACGGCAAAACGCCGGTCACGGTTCAAACGGACTCAAAACTTTTTGCCGGAGTTGCGGAAAAGTCGGTCTGTTGGATGAGCCATACCGACCATATCTCGAAAGTCCCGGCAGGTTTCCGCATTGCTGCGGTCAGCGATGCCTGCCCGGTTGCCGCTATGGAGAATCCACAGCGCCGCCTATACGCGACACAGTTTCATCCTGAAGTGGAGCATACCGAGTATGGCCAGCAGATCCTTCGGAATTTTCTGTATGACATCTGCGGATGTTCTGGCGACTGGAAGATGGATTCTTTCATTGATTCCAGCATAGCAAGCCTGAAAAAGACGATTGGCGACAAAAAAGTTATCTGTGCCCTTTCAGGCGGGGTAGATTCTTCCGTTGCCGCAGTTCTTGTACACCGTGCCGTAGGGAAAAACTTGACCTGTATTTTTGTTGACCATGGCCTTCTGCGCAAGGGTGAGGGCGATGAGGTTGAGCGTGTTTTCCGCAAACAGTTCGATATTAACTTAATTCGCGTGAATGCACGGGAACGCTTTCTTTCCAAACTTGCGGGTGTTACAGAGCCGGAGCGCAAGCGCAAAATCATTGGGGAAGAATTTATTCGCGTTTTTGAAGAAGAAGCGCGTAAAATCGGTCAGGTTGATTACCTGTGCCAGGGAACGATTTACCCGGATGTCGTTGAGAGCGGTGAGGGTGACGCGGCTAAAATTAAGAGCCACCACAACGTTGGCGGTTTGCCGAAAGATATTGGTTTTACCGGCCTGGTAGAGCCGCTGCGTGATTTATTTAAAGATGAAGTCCGCAGCGTTGGCACACAGCTTGGTATTCCAGACAACCTTGTCTGGCGCCAGCCGTTCCCTGGGCCTGGCCTTGCAATTCGCATTATGGGCGAAAT
>JAEZFF010000033.1 GCA_023417635.1 Bacillota bacterium
AACATATTCCCGGTGCGGAGAAATATTTCTGTAAGCTGGACGAATAATCTTGCCTTCGTTAATTCGTTCTTCCATCAGATGGGCACTCCAGCCTGCGATGCGTGCCATAGCGAAAACAGGGGTGAAAAGTTCCATTGGCAGGCCGAGCATATGGTAAACAAAACCGCTGTAAAAGTCAATATTTGCGCTGACACCTTTATACGTTTTGCGCTCGCGCCCAATTATCTGTGGGGCCAGGCGCTCAACAGCAGCGTAAAGATTGTATTCTTTTGTAAGGCCTTTTTCTTCAGAAAGGGACTTTACAAATTTTTTGAAAATCTCTGCACGAGGGTCAGAAAGTGAGTAAACAGCGTGCCCCATACCGTAAATCAGTCCGGCATGGTCGAAAGCCTGTTTGTTTAGCAAACGGTGAAGATAGCCGCAGATTTCATCTTCATCTTTCCAGTCTTTCAGTTCGTGCTTCATGTCTTCAAACATCTGTACGACTTTGATGTTTGCGCCGCCGTGCTTGGGGCCCTTCAGCGAGCCGAGGGCCGCTGAAATCACTGAGTAGGCATCTGTGCCGGAAGAAGCCACGACGTGCGTTGTAAAGCTGGAGTTGTTGCCGCCGCCGTGTTCTGCATGAAGAACAAGCGCAAGGTCAAGCAGGCGGGCTTCCAGCGGTGTGTAGCGGTTGTCAATGCGCAGCATATGTAAGATGTTTTCCGCTGTGGAAAGTTCCGGGCGCGGCGCATGAATAAAGAAACTGTTGTAGGGGTCTTTGTTGTGCTGGTAGGCCTGGTAGCCGTAAACGGCAAGCTGCGGGAACAGCGCAATCATTTCAATGCACTGGCGCAGCACGTTTTCAAGTGACGAGTCGCTTGCTTTGTCATCGTAGGCGTAAAGGGTGAGTACGCTGCGCGCCAGCGTATTCATCATGTCGAAGCTTGGCGCTTTCATAATAATGTCACGTACAAAGTTTGTCGGCAGGGTGCGGTAGCGAAAAAGAAGGTTCTTAAAATCGGCAAGCTGTTCCTGTGTGGGGAGGCTGCCAAAAAGCAGCAGATAGACGGTTTCTTCAAAGCCAAAGCGGTTTTCCGCTATGAAGCCGCGCACAATGTCTTTAATATTGATGCCGCGGTAGTAAAGCTCACCCTCACACGGTACAGATTTTCCGTCAACTTCTTTCGAGGAGATGATTTCGGAAATTTCCGTGAGGCCAGCCAGAACGCCTTTCCCGTTGATGTCGCGCAGCCCGCGCTTCACATCGTATTTTGCGTAGAGATTCGTGTCAATCGTGCTGTGCTCACGGCAGAGATTGGTAAGGCTGCAGATTTGCGGTGTCACTTCAAACAGATCGTTTCTTGCGTTTTTGATCATAACAGAATCCTCCCTTCCATCGTTCCGTTTGCACCGTGGGACGGTGCAAAATTCATTTTTTACAAATAAGTATTCTATTATTGTACCGTGTTGCGAATTTTCTGTCAAGAAAAAATTTTATCTGATAGTGTGGTAAAGTGCGCCGGTTCTACGGATAGGCTGCACACGAATTCCGTAGAATGAAAAAAACCTTCCGCCGTAGCGGAAAGGTTTTTTGAAAAACATGGTTATGCTTCGGAAACTTTTTTGGCAGCTTCCCCTTTTTGCTTCTGCCATTCCAGCAGATGGGTGGAAATGGAGGCGAGCAGCTGCTGAAACAATGTGCCAATCATAACGGGGAACATTACTTCCGGTGGAAAGTAGGCAGCGGCAATCACGGCGCCGGCGTTGATGTTCCGCATCCCGCAGCAGAGCGTCATGGAAGCGGAAATATCCGCGGGCTGATGCAGCAGGCGGGAACCAAGCCACCCAAGGATGTATCCGCTGATGGCCAGCGTCAGAATCAGTGCGGCCACAGCAAAGAGGATTGGCGTCATGTGGCGCAGCAAAGGCGCAATGCGCGTCGTATTGATTGTAACAATCAGCAGCAGGGCGATTTTTCCGTAAGGGGCAAGCAGCGGTGCGAGTCTTTTGCCCGCTTTGCCGTCTGTTAGCTGGTTTAGCAGCATGGAAAGAAATGCCGGCAGGGCAACCATCCAGAGAAGGTTCAGCATCATACTCGGAACGTCGATGGAGATACTGGCTCCGAGCAGAATATGTAGGCTCAAGGGTAGCAAAAACGGTGCGATCAGTGTATCAAGCAGCACAATCGAAAGGCTGAGTATCGAGTTCCCGTTTGCAAGGCTGCTCCACATCAGGCTTGCTATGGCGCACGGAACAACGTATTCCAGTACGACCCCAGTCACAAAGTTCTGGTTTTGGGGAAAGAGGAAGCGCCCAAGGCCAAGCGCCAAAAGAGGAATTACGATGTGGGTAAAAAGCAGAGTAAGAATCAGCGGCATTGGCTTTTTAGCGATGTCCAGCAGCTGATGGAAGCTGGCGTCTATGGTTCCGGCCAGTGTCATAAAGAAGAAAAGGAATGACACGAGAAAAGATAATTTGCCAATTTCCTCTGAGAAGAAAATTCCTGCGCACAGGCCTCCAATTACAAGAAACGGCATCCACCGGCCAGCAAACCTGTCAAAA
The DNA here is from genome assembly GCA_023417635.1 of Bacillota bacterium. Classification (GTDB taxonomy): domain Bacteria; phylum Bacillota; class Clostridia; order Oscillospirales; family Acutalibacteraceae; genus Thermocaproicibacter. The sequence continues at coordinate 2,545 of JAEZFF010000033.1, forward strand.
GACTCCATAAAATGCATGAATATGACTCTCCCTCAAGAAATTTTTACGCTCTATTTCATAAAAAACCGCCGTTTCGCGCATGCGAAACGGCGACAATGCCGAAACAATTCATGAAACTTCAGATTTATTCGTTTAATACTATTTATTGTACTGCTTAAAAACAAGGCTTAATTTACTAATGGGAAAATTATGAAGATTCTTTCCCGGCATTGAGAAAGTCAATGCCGCTGCCATAGGGACGGAAAACAATGCCGGTCACGCCTTTTGCCAAGGCGTAATAACTGTCTTCATAGTAAAGCGGGTAAAACACCGCATGCTGGTTTAAATATTTTTCAGCCTGAGCGTAAACTGCTGCTGCCTCTTTACCGCCCTTTTCCTGTGCAGATACAAGCAGACTGTCATAGGCTGAGTCTTTCAGGGAGCACGGGTTAGAGGAAGAACCGGAAGAAAACAGCGAAAGCATGGCGAGCGGGCTGCTGTCGGAAGGCTTCACCGGGCAGACGGCAATTTCATAGTCACCGGACTGCACATGGCTTTCCAAGCTGCTGAGACTCATGGTTTTCATGTTGAAGTAGTTGCTGAACTGCTTATTCCATGCAGCAATCATTTCGTTCAGCATCAGCTTGATATTGCTGTTGTCGGGGCAGAGCACTGTAACGGAGTCCAGACTGCTGCTGTCAAGGTTCAGCTCTCTTAGGCCAGCAAACAGCGTCTGTGCGGCAGAGGTGCTTTCCTTAAGGTAAAAAGGCCCGCCAGCAAGGGCACGGTAGTTTTGGCCATCAATCATCGTTTCCGGGAACAGGATGTTTTCTGCCTTTGAGGTGCCAGCAGGGAGGTGCGAAAGGACTTTCGCCCGGCTGAAAGCCTGCAGGAAGCCGCTGCGCACTTTCAGGTTTTTAAAAACGGAAGACTGAGTATTGAAGCAAAGCCCCCAGGTTGTATCACGGAAAGATGTGAGCGTGCATCCGGAAGATTTTGCCGCGCCGATTTGTGAGGAGGAGATTGGGGCGGCATCCACGGTTTTGCCCGTAAGGGCGGCAACAGAATCTGGAAGCGTACCAATGGTGAAATCCACAGCGGCCGGAAATGGCTTCGTTTGGCCGCTGTAGCTGCTGGAGCGCGCCAAGTTGAGGTATTTGCCGTGCTCCCAACCATAGGCGCCGTCTATGCAGAAAGGCCCGTTGCCCAAAGTATATTTACTTTCAAGTCCATAGCGGCCTTCCGAACTTTTGAAAAATGATTCATTGCATGGCATATAGACGGGCAATGCCGTCAGTTTCGGAAAATCGGGGCAGGAATATGCAAGACTCACCGTAAGCGTCTTATCGTCTTTTGCAGTAATGCCCAGCTGGCTTGCCGGAATGCTTCCCGCGTGAATCTGCTTTGCATTTTTGATGCAGAACATCGCAGTGCAGGTAGAAGAGGCAGTCGTTGGGTTCAACGCGCGCTGAAAGGCAAAAACAAAATCTTTTGCTTTGACAGCGCCGTATTTTTTAGGAGCCCAAGAGATGTCGGGGCGCAGGTGAAAGGTGAATTTCGTGCTGTCAGCGTTGTGTTCCCAGGATTCGGCGGCACCGGGTTCAGCGTTCCCATTTTTATCAAGGCGGGCAAGACCTTCAAAAATGGCCTGCACCGTTATGATGGATGAGGAGTCGGCGGCAATCTGCGGGTCAAGCGTAACAGGCTCGGCCGAAAGATTGTATTTGATCGTTTTGTTGGCGTTTTTCGGCCCGCTTTTTTTGCAGGCTGAAAAGGAAAATATCATAGCGGCTGCCAGAAGCAGGGAAGCCGCACGTTTTATCAGCATGGAAATTCCCCCAGGTGAATTATTGCGTTCTGACGCTATTTTACCATCTTTGCGGCGTTCTTTCAACAGGGCTAACAGGATTGTCATTTTTGAAGGGAGAGTTTCTTCCGTTCCTGGACAGTGGAACAAGCAAAACAAGACGATAAAAAGCACCTCATGCCGAGGCATGAGGTGCAAAAGAGGAAACGATTACTCAATCAGGCTCTTGCCGGTCATTTCCGGCGGCTGAGGCAAACCGAGAATTTTCAGCATGGTTGGGGAGATGTCAGCGAGTTTGCCGCCCTCGCGCAGCTTGCACGGGTAACCTACGACGCAGAATGGAACGAGGTTCGTCGTATGGGCGGTGAACGGGGTGCCGTCTTCTGCAATCATCTTTTCCGCGTTGCCGTGGTCTGCGGTGATAAGTGCAACGCCGTTGTGCTTGCGGATTGCTTCCACAACTTTGCCGACACAGGAGTCGACTGTTTCCACAGCGGCCTTTGCAGCGTCAAATACACCGGTGTGGCCGACCATGTCGCAGTTCGCGAAGTTCAAAATGATAACGTCGTATTTGTCGCTGTCAATTCGTTTCAGCAGTTCATCGGTAACAAGGCTGGCGCTCATTTCAGGCTGAAGGTCGTAAGTCGCGACTTTTGGGGAATGAATCAGTGCGCGGTCTTCACCTGGGTACTGAGCTTCTACGCCGCCGTTAAAGAAGAATGTGACGTGCGCGTACTTTTCGGTTTCTGCGATACGCAGTTGAGTAAGGCCCTTGCCGGAGATATATTCGCCAAAAGTGTTTTTCAGCTTTTCCGGGCGGAAAGCAACGTCTACGTTCGGCATTGTTGCGTCGTACTGCGTCATGCAAACGTAGTTGACTGGGAAGAAACCGTTTTTGCGCTCGAAGCCTTTGAAATCCGGGTCAACGAAGGTGCGGGTAATTTCACGCGCGCGGTCTGGGCGGAAGTTGAAGAAGATAACGGAGTCGCCTTTCTGAATTGTGGCGCCCTCTTTGCAGACGGCCGGAACCACGAATTCGTCGGTTACCTTCTCTTTGTAGGAGTCTTCAACTGCCTGTACCGGGTCTGAAGCCTTTACGCCTTCGCCGTAGACCATGGCGGCATATGCTTTTTCAACACGGTCCCAGCGGTTGTCACGGTCCATGGCGTAGTAGCGGCCCATAACGGTGGCAATCTCGCCAACGCCAATTTCCTTCATTTGCTTCATGCAGCCGGAAACGTAGTCTTTGCCGGAAGACGGCGGAACATCACGGCCGTCAAGGAAGGCATGGACATACACTTTTTTGCATCCGCGCTGTTTGGCAAGCTTCAGCAGGGCATACAGGTGAGAGTTGTGGCTGTGTACGCCGCCGTCGGAAAGCAGACCCAGAATGTGCAGTGCTTTGCCGCCTGCTACGGCTTTATCAATTGCATTGACAAAAGCGGGGTTCTTGAAAAAATCGCCGTCTTCAATGGATTTTGTAATGCGGGTCAGTTCCTGGTAGACGATGCGGCCTGCGCCGATGTTGGTGTGGCCGACCTCAGAATTGCCCATCTGGCCGTCCGGCAGGCCAACGTCAAGGCCGGATGCGCCAATCTTTGTAATGGGGTTTTCAGCAAATATACGGTCAAGATTCGGCTTCTTGGCGGCTTTGATCGCGTTTCCATAATCTGGGCCAATGCCGAAACCATCCATGATAATTAAAATCAAAGGCTGTTTTGCCATCTTTATTCTCATCCTTTCCCGGCCTTTTTGAAAAAGGTCGGACGAAAAACTTTACTAAATCACGAGGTTACAGGAGCGATTCATGCGGAATCGGTCGCATTACAGTTTTATGGCGCAGTGCTTTGGGTTTTCAAGGTCAATATAAACTGTAATTTCGTCCCCCTTGTGGACGGCGGGGCGTTCCCACAGAAGGTGACTTTTCCCTTTATACTGCATGCCATCCAATTCATACTCTACAGATACGACATAGGGGTGGGAATTGGAATCCCACGAATTCCCACAGCAGATACACATGAGTTGCTGCACAGAGAGAATCTGTGCTGTTATGGGCGCGCCGTCATACAGCAGTGTTGCTGTGCATCTGGCTTTCAGATGCACAAGCAGGCATATCACGATTCCGGCTGCCAACAGCGCAGCTGTGAGAATTGGAAAAGCCACACCGGGGTCGCCAATTGAATTTGGCGAGGTTTTCATAATCCCAGAATGCAGAAGAACGGAACAGATAAAAAATAGGGATCCAAAAATCAGAAAAAGGATTCCGGCGAACGAACCAAGGCTTTTCGGCTTTCTCATTTTTAAAAATCCAACTCGGTTTTAGCCTTCTGTTGCGGCCTTCACGATTGTTGCAAAGTCAGCCGGTTTCAGGGAAGCGCCGCCGATGAGACCGCCGTCGACATCCGGCTGTGCCAAAAGCTCTGCGCAGTTCTTTGCGTTCATGGAGCCGCCGTACTGTACGGTAAATGCGTCAGCAGCGTCTTTGCCATAGAGGCCTGCAATGGTGGAACGAATTACGGCGCAGACTTCGTTTGCCTGCTGTGCTGTTGCAGTTTTTCCGGTGCCGATAGCCCAAATCGGTTCATAAGCGATGATAACTTTTTTCAGTTCTTCTTTGGTTACTCCGCCAAGGGCAATCTTTGTCTGCATGGCAACCAGCTCGTTGGTAACGCCCTGTTCACGCTGAGCCAGAGATTCACCGACGCAGACAATGACGTTCAGGCCTGCGTTTAAAGCGGCACGGACGCGCTTGTTAACGGTCTCGTTTGTTTCGCCAAAGTAGGTGCGGCGTTCGCTGTGGCCGATGATAACGTACTGGACGCCCATGGAAGTGAGCATTGGAGCCGAAACTTCGCCGGTGTATGCGCCGGAATTTTCCCAATGGCAGTTTTCAGCACCTACGCCGATGTTTGTGCCTTTTGCAGATTCCAGCACAGCTGAAAGGTCAACATAAGGGGCACATACGACAACGCTGCAGCTGGCATCTTTTACAAGCGGCTTAATGCCCTCCATCAGTTCTCTGGCTTCCGCCGGGTTTTTGTTCATTTTCCAGTTGCCTGCAATAACGGCTTTTCTAAGCTTTTTATTCATTTCAGTTACCCTTTCTTATTTTGCACAATGTATTATTTCAAAAACAAAAGGGGCGAATCAAAATCCGCCCCCTCACTGTACAGTTTAGTCTTTATCGTTCAGGCAGGCAATGCCAGGAAGTTCCTTGCCTTCCAGAAATTCAAGGGAAGCGCCGCCGCCTGTGGAGATGTGGGTCATCTTGTCGGCAAAGCCAAGTTTTTC
>JAEZFF010000084.1 GCA_023417635.1 Bacillota bacterium
AATGCCATGCGTGTGTACGACTCTTGCAGCAGCAAAGAATATCTGGAGGACCGCAGGGTTTACTTTACTCCAGATAAGCATGAGCTGATTGAGCAGGCCACCAACGTCCGCATCCGCAGCGCAGAGGTCCTCAAGGTCTTTTTACATCTGGAGCCCGTTCCGTTCAACCAGGGATTCTATGCCGTTGACCTGAACTTTTTCCTCGATGTATGCCTTGACGTCTTTACAGCGCAAACAGCCTGCCCCACCATTGTTCACGGCGTTTGCATGGCAAACAAGCGTGTGATTCTGTTTGGCAGCGAAGGCAATGTAAAGATGTTCACCTCCGGCTGCCACCCGGAAGACCCCGACGTTGAAATGTCCACCGGCAAAGTATTGCCGAAAGCGACTTGCCAAGTTTCAGAACCAATCGGCCTTTCCGCGAAAATCTGCGACCGGCCGCCGCAGGGAAGTGACGTCTGCGGAAAGATTCCGGACAGCGTCGGTTCCCTCTACGGCGCAGAATTCGACTACTCGAATACTCACGCTATTTATGCCACTATCGGCCTGTTCACAATAGTGCAGCTGGTACGCACCGTACCGCTTCTGGTGCCAACGTACGACTTTGCTATTCCGGAAAAAGAATGCCCGCCGACTTCCGACAGCCCGCGTGAAATGTTCCGCCGTATTGAATTCCCGGCCAGCGACTTTTTCCCGCCGAATGTTTCAGATGCCTTCCAGAGGACCTCAGGGAAGAAATAGGATTTTTCAAAAAATGAAAGGTAAAAAGCCGCACGAAACGGATTACTCCATTCGTGCGGCTCTTTTCTTATTTACAGTTCATGACGCATTACAACAACGGTGTATTTTCTCTCGTCGCTTTCGACGCCGGTCGGTTCAAAACCATTTTTCAGCCAAAAGCCGCGGCTCTGCGCGTTTCCCTTTACATAGCCAAGCCGTATCGAAGCAAAACCTGCTTGCTTCAGATATGCCTCTGCCTCCGTAACGATTCTGCTTCCGTTGCCGCACCCCTGAAATTCCTGGTTCATCATGAAAAGACCGAAAAAAGCGGTATTTTCATCTGGGAAAGACACAATCAAATCCATAATTGCCGTAAGCGTCTGTTTTTTGTAAAAGCCGAGGAAGTACTTGTCCTCATAGCCTTTTCCGGGCGGCAGGGCACGCATACTTTTCCGTATTCCCTCCTCCGAGGCCATAGACTGCATATGCCGGTAATAAACAGGGTTGCCCCTGCAGAGGGTTAGGATTTCCGGAATATCCTTTTCTTTCAGCTCACGAACCAGAAAAGTCTGCGAAAGTTTGTTGATTTGAAGTTTCACTGTGCTCATCTCATTCCGATGCTATTATTTCTTTTCCAGCCGGGCAAAATTTGCCATCAGCTTCTTAGTACCGGCTTTGTCGAAGGCAATCTCAAGCAAGGTATCGTTTCCCATGCGTACGGCGGAAAGAACCTTTCCGGTGCCAAATGTGCGGTGCACTACAACGTCACCAGTTTGGAAAGTCTGCGTATTTTTCTTCAGCGCGGAGGCAGGCTTTGCGAAAGGCTGCGGAGATCCCCCCGGAGCCGGCTGATGCGCTGCGTCAGCAACCCGTTTCTGCCAGGATTCGCCGGAAGATGCAGAAGGCTGCTGCGCACTTTGCGCCGGCGGCCACGGTGTCTGCGGTTTACTGCCAAAAGCATTGAAGCCGGAAGATGACCAGCTGCTGTGCGCGGCACTCACATCCGTCAGCTCCTCCGGGATCTCCTTTAGAAAGCGAGAAGGCATATTATGCTGTGTGCTGCCGAACAGGACACGCTCTCTGGCGTTTAAGATGTGCAGCTCCTCTTTGGCACGGGTAATTGCAACATAAGCAAGGCGCCGTTCCTCCTCTATTTCGTTCGGGTTAAACAGAACCTGCATCCCCGGGAAAATACCCTCTTCAAAACCAGGCAGGAAAACAACTGGAAATTCCAGCCCTTTGGCAGAGTGCATCGTCATTAGAACCGTGCTGTCGGAAGACGCATCATAATTGTCAATATCTGCGAGGAGCTGAACTTCTTCGAGGTACCCGGAAAGGCCCGCTTCCTCCCCATTTTCTTCGGTAAAACGAACAAGGTGGGAAGCCAGTTCATTTACATTGTCAATCCGGTCCTGCGCGTCCGGTTCGCCGGAAGCCGCAAGCGCTTCTATGTATTTTGTTTCCTCCAAAAGCATACGGTAAAGGTCGGGCAAACTTGTGCTACCGTCAGAAGCCGTATCGGAGAGCTTTTGTATCATCGCGGCAAAATCCATCAACTTTTTGGCGGCGCGTTTCAGCGGCTCGTACTCGTCCGCATGGCACAAAACGAAAAAGAGCGGCTCCCCCGTTCCGGAAGCAATTTTTCGCGCCTCGCTAACTGTTTTATCGCCAATAGCACGCTTCGGGCTGTTGATAATGCGCAGCATACGCACTTCGTCATTTGGGTTGCTAATTACGCTGAGGTAAGCAATCATGTCGCGGATTTCTTTTCGGTCAAAAAAGCGGTGACCGCCCAGAACCCGGTGCGGGATAGCTGATTTTGCTAATACGCGCTCCAGCGTATTAGACTGCGAATTCATGCGGTAAAGCACAGCGTAATCGGAATACTTGCGTCCGGCCGCTACACCGTCGAGTATTTTCTGCGCAATGTAACTGGCTTCATCCTGCTCGCTGGAAGCCGTATGTACGTCAATCTTGGCTCCCTGCGGGTTCTCCGTCCAAAGCGTTTTCCCCTTGCGGTTTTCGTTGTTTTCAATCACCGCATTTGCTGCGTCAAGGATGGTTTTCGTCGAACGGTAGTTTTGCTCTAGCCGGATAACTTTCGCCTTGGGGAACGTTTTTTCGAAACTGCGGATATTTTCAATATCTGCACCGCGGAAACCGTAGATGCTCTGGTCGTCATCCCCTACGACGCAGAGATTTCCGCTTTTTTCCGAAAGCAGACGCACAAATTCATACTGCGCATGGCTTGTATCCTGGTATTCATCGACCATAATATAACGAAAGCGGTTTTGGTAATGCTCCAGCACTTCCGGCGCGGTGCGAAACAATTCAATGGTTTTTCCTATGAGGTCATCAAAGTCCATGGCATCAGCGTCTTTCAGCTTTTTCTGGTACAGGCGGTACAGCTGGCCAATCTTCGTAAGCCGCAGGTCACTGCCTGCCGCACGGTAATACTCGTCTGGGCTAAGAAGGCTGTCTTTCGCACCGGAAACTTCCGAAAGCGCACTTTTGTAGGAAATCTTCTTGTCATCAACACCAAGCTCTTTCTGGCATTCCTTCATCAGCCGCTTGGAATCATCGGAATCATAAATGGTAAAATGAGCGGTATACCCCAGCTTTTCCGCATCGCGGCGCAGCATCCGCGCGCAGGCAGCATGAAACGTGGAAGCCCATACCTTTCCGCCTTCTTCTTCCCCCAGCAAAGCAGAAAGCCGGTCTTTCAGCTCGTTTGCCGCCTTGTTGGTAAACGTAATGGCAAGGACTTTCCACGGCGGGCAGGGGCTGACTGCAAACGCCTCGCGCAGCGGAGCGGGAAGAGGCTCTTTCCGTTGGAGGCACCCGGCGGCAGCCTCAGCTGTTTCATCGTTAATGCCGGAAACATCCTCGCTATGGTAGGCGTCACCAGAGCGTACAATGTTAGCCGTACGGTTCACAAGCACCGTTGTTTTTCCGCTTCCCGCGCCCGCAAGAATCAGCAATGGGCCGTTGACTTGGAAAACCGCCTCGCGCTGTTTTCCGTTCATACGCGAAAACTCTTTTTCAAGAATTTTTCTGCGCAGTTCCTGTTTTTTTTCTCGATTCCACTCCGTCATGAATCCACCGCCAAAGTATAAATTTCTGCATGATACACAAAAGCAGCCTTCCGCCGCAGAAACGGAGGCTGCCGCTGTTTTCAGAAGAAAAAGGCGGCACATCCGCGCACGCGCTTCTCTTCCTTTTTCTTTTATTATACGCGGTGAGGAAACCGATTTCAATAAAATCCGCCGCTTTTTGTTTTTTCCTTGCAACGCAGGAGCATTTTTACTATAATAATGATGGAGTATTGTGAGGTGAATGGCTGTGACAAATGATGAGTTCCGCAGGTCATTCCGCTTTTCCGTTCACAACAGCCTTGGCCTTGCCGTTTACAGCTGCGGCGTGCAGAAATGCGCGCCATGCCACTCGTGGGGCCCGGCTGTACGTGACCATTACCTGATTCACTGCATTGTTTCGGGGGATGGAACCTTTTCAAGCAATGGGAAAAAATACAGTCTTTCCGCTGGTGATGGATTTGTTGTAGTGCCGGACCGCATTATTTCCTATGCGGCGGACCGCAGCAATCCGTGGGAATACTGCTGGGTCGCTTTTAACGGGGCCGACGCGAAGCACCTGATGGAACAGACCGGCCTGCTGGAACGGGAACCGGTTTTTCACACAAATGACCCGGAGCTGCAGCAGCTTGTGATGAATATCTACAACCAAACGGGAACCGGTTCAGGCCGCGAAGCACGCACCGAAGCCGGACTTCTTACATTTCTTGCTGCGCTGATGGATCATTTTGGAAAGCCTGCTGAACCCTGCGATAACAGCTATGAATATGTACAGAAAGCCATAAAATATATTGACTACAACTATTCTACCAGCATCAGCATCAATGACGTTGCAGCCAGCGCCGGCATCAGCCGCAGCCACCTGTACCGCCTGTTTGTACGGTACGTTTCCATACCGCCGAATGAGTACCTTGTGCGTTACCGCGTAAACAAAGCGGCCACGCTGCTGGAAACCGGGCGCCTGACGGTAGGCGAAGTTGCATATTCCACCGGTTTTTCCGACCAGCTCTATTTTTCACGGGTTTTTAAAAAATATATGGGGATACCGCCGAGCCGCTATATGAGTGCAAATCTTATCTGCGGCGCCGGAGAGGAGCAAAAGCATGAGTGAAACAACTGACTCAACCGATAAAATTCTAGAGTGGTCCAAAGAAATTCGGACTTCCGAAGTTGCAGAGTGGGAACGCCTGCCGGAAATTTATTTATATATGGACCAGGTTCTTACCTACATGAACAAGCAGCTTCACCTGTACGAGCGGGATGAAAATGAATGCCTGCTTACTTCCAGTATGATTAACAACTATGTAAAAGACGGAGTTCTCCCCCGCCCGGAGCAGAAAAAATATTCCCGTGAGCACCTGGCTATCCTGATGGTAATCTGTATGCTGAAGCAGGTGCTCTCTATACAGGATGTTTCCGCACTGATACGCACCCTGCTGAAAAACGCCTCAAAAGATGAAATGTATAATTGCTTCTGCGCTGCGCAGTCTGCCGCGATGCAGGAAGTTTGCGACCGTGTGGAAACCGCAGCGCCAAAAGGGGAAGCGGAACTGATGCGCCTTGTAATTGAACTTTCCGTGGAAGCGAATGCACGCCGCACAGCCTCCGAACGGATTCTGAGCGAGCTTTCCGCTGCGGAAAAAGACCGTGAAGAAGGAAAGAACAGAAAAAAATAACGACATCTGCATTTTAAATCCCGCACGGCAAAACGTGCGGGATTTTTTATTTCTCCGCGCAAAATAATCCCTCCCGCATATTATGGTATGAGCTTTAAGGAGGGTGGTTTCATGTGTGGAATAGCAGGTTTCTGCGATTACGGCACCGATTTTACTGAAGAAGCGCCTTTTCTCGGCCGTCTTGTGCGCCGGATGGGGAATACATTAAAGCACCGGGGCCCTGATGAAGACGGTGTTTTTCTTTCCGGTCATACTGCGTTTGCGCACCAGCGCCTTGCCGTTGTGGACATAGCAGGCGGCAAACAGCCGATGACGGCATACATGGGCGGCTACCGCTGTACCATCGTTTACAACGGAGAACTTTACAACAGCCGCGAACTTCGGCAGGAGCTGGAAACGGCTGGCTATCTGTTTGAAACGGACAGCGACACTGAAGTCCTGCTGAAATGCTATATGCACTTCGGAGCGGAGTGCGCCAGAAAATTAAACGGCATCTATGCTTTTGCAATCGATGATGAGAAAAACAACCGCTGTTTTCTCTGCCGTGACCGATTCGGTGTAAAGCCGCTGTTTTACACCATAGCAGGCGAACGGCTCGTGTTTGGCTCTGAAATCAAAGCACTGTTCGAGTACCCAGGCATTGTTCCGGTGATTGACCGGCAGGGGCTGTGTGAGGTATTCGGCATTGGCCCCGCAAGGACTGCCGGCGTTGGTGTATTCAAGGGAATCCATGAGCTGAAACCCGGTGAATATGCCTTTTTTGACCGCAGCGGGCTGCACCTGCACCAATATTTTAAGCTGGAAAGTTACGAGCACCCCGACAGCTACGAAGACACTGTGAAACATGTTCGCTACCTTGTGGAAGACGCCGTTACACGGCAGCTTATTTCGGATGTCCCCCTATGCACTTTTCTTTCCGGTGGGCTGGATTCCAGCGTGATAACCGCGCTTGCGGCGCGGGAATACAACAAAAGCGGAAGAAAGCTTTCGACTTATTCCTTTGATTTTGCTGGGAACAAACGCTATTTTCACCCCACCGCATACCAGCCGGATGCCGATGAGCCCTGGGCAAGCAGAATGGCACAATACTGCAGCACAGACCATACGGAACTGATTTGCGACAACGTAAGCCAGGCAGACTGCCTGTACGACGCTGTTGATGCGAAAGACCTCCCTGGCATGGCGGATGTGGACTCTTCCCTTCTGTATTTCTGCAAGCTTGTAAAGCAAAAGCACAAAGTTGCCGTCTGCGGCGAATGCGCGGATGAAATCTTTGGCGGATACCCGTGGTTCCACAAAAAAGAAGCCTTTGAAGGGCATTGTTTTCCCTGGTCACCAGACCTTACAGTTCGCACCCATCTGCTGAAACCCGACCTCCTTGATGTATTGAAAATTGAGCAATATGTGAACCAGCGGTACGAAGAATCGATTGCAGAAGTGCCTGCGCTGGAAGGTGAAGACCCGCAGGAAAAACGGCGCAGAGAAATTTCGTGGCTCAACATTCGCTGGTTTATGTCCACTTTATTGGACAGAAAAGACCGAATGAGCATGGCAAGCGGGCTGGAAGTCCGTGTGCCATATGCCGACCACCGGATTGTAGAATATGTTTTCAATGCTCCTTGGTCGTTTAAATGCCACAACGGAGAAGTAAAGTCCCTGCTGCGAGACGCCGCCGTGCCATGGCTGCCGGAAGACGTGCGTCTGCGCAAAAAGAGCCCTTACCCGAAAACGCATAACCCTGGTTACGAAACCCTGCTGCGCAGCCGTCTCGGCGCAGTAATGGCCGACAGCAGCGAGCCGCTTCACACACTGGTGGATGGCACTGAAGTTCAGAAGCTGCTGACTGAAAAATCGGATTACGGCAAGCCTTGGTTCGGGCAGTTAATGGCGGGCCCGCAGATGATGGCTTACCTGATTGAAATTAACTACTGGCTGAAAAAATACGACATACGGCTGCAGCTGAAATGCGCAAAGCCGGCCGGAGCTTCCGCTCCGGCCGTCTTTCAGTTTTCAGTGTTTCGCTGTGCCAAACAGCTTCTTCACAATTTCTTCCGTGTGCATACTGCGTGAACCTTTAATCAAGACCGTATCACCCGGCATAAGGCTCCGATGCAAAATTTCCGCCGCTTCCTCATTTGTTTTGCAGACACAGCATTTTAATTTTGGACTGACGGAAAGCGCGCCCTCGGCAATCGCTTTAGCCTCTTCCCCAACCGTAACCAAAATATCCACACCGGACTTTGCAGCAAATTCTCCTACGCTAAAATGGCCCTGCCGGGCAAAGTCCCCCAGTTCCAGCATATCTGCCAGCACGGCAATCCTGCGGCCGGTATGGCGGCCGCACAATACGCTCAGGCTGCTCTTTGCTGCATCTGGGCTGGAATTGTAGGAATCGTCTATAATGGTGACACCGCCTGCCTCGCTTATCTGCATCCGGCTGGAAAGTGTATGGCAAGTTTCCAGTTTAGCCGCGGCCGCTTTCAGCGGAACACCGACCTGTGCCGCTGCAGCAAGGCCCGCCAAGGCATCCAGCACACAATGCCTCCCCGGCACCGGAAGATGAATCTTCCCCGTATCACCCGTCGGCGCAGTATAGCAAAAATCGGACGCCTCTGCGCCTACGCGGACGTTTTCCGCCCGAAAATCGCACCACGGCTGTGTACCGTAAAATACCGTACGGTATGGCAGTTTTCCGCGAAGTTCCGCCAGCAGGCGGTCGTCGCCATTCAGAATCAACACAGAGTTTTTCTGAAAACAATCGGTAATGTGAAGCTTTTCGCTCCGGATATTCTCCTGCGTTTTCAAGTTGCCAATGTGGGAAAGGCCTATGTTGGTCATCACCGCATAATTCGGCGCGGCAACCGCGGCAATGCGGCTCATTTCACCGAATTCGCTCATACCCATCTCTACAACGGCAGCATCATACTCCGGCGAAAGGCGCAGTATAGTAAGCGGAAGGCCAAGCTGGCTGTTCTGGTTGCCTTCCGTCTTCATGACATTTTTCCCTGCTGAAAGAGCAAGAGCAGTCATTTCCTTTGTTGTTGTCTTTCCCACGCTCCCCGTAATGCCAACGACAGGGCCTGTGAAACGCTTCCGCCACATGGCTGCTGTTTTCTGAAGTGCTTCCACCGTGTTATCCACAGCAATGCGCAGCCCGGTGCCCGGCGTATCATTTTCACGGCCGCGGTTGATAAAAGACGCCGCCGCGCCGGACGCAAACGCCTTTCCTACATAGCGGTGTGCATCCGTCCGTTCCCCAACAATCGGCACAAACAGTGTGCCGGGTTTTACAGCGCGGCTGTCGATGCAGAAAGAAGTAATCTCCGTCTGTGGATCGCCGTTTAAAATCTGCCCGCCGCAGGCCCGTGCAATTTCTTCCGCTGTCATTTTCATAAAATCAGGCCTTTCCTTTTGTGAATTTACAGTTTTCCAGCAATAATGTCTGCAACAACTTCCCGCTCATCCAGGTGGTATTTTACGCCGCGGATTTCCTGGTAATCTTCGTGGCCTTTGCCAGCCAGCACAATAATGTCGCCATCCTGCGCATTTTCCATGCAATACCGGATTGCCTTCTTCCGGTCCGGAATGACAACATATTTCCCGCTGGTGCGCTCCAGGCCAACTTTTATATCCGCAATAATGTCCATGACATCTTCAAAGCGGGAATTGTCTGCCGTAATGACGGAAAGGTCGGCCAGCTTGCCGCTCATTTCGCCCATCTCAAAGCGGCGGGAACGAGCGCGGTTTCCTCCTGCCCCAAAGAGGCAGATCAGGCGGTTCGGGTGGTACTCCCGCAGAGTCGTAAGAATATTTTTCATACTTAGGGCATTGTGCGCATAATCAATAAGAAGGGTGTAATTACCCGGAACGGGTACCGGTTCCACGCGGCCCTTAACCTTTACCGTGTCAAGCCCTTTTCGCACAGCCTCTTCCGTTACCCCAAAATGCAGGCATACAGCAATCGCCCCCAGCGCGTTGTAAACGCTGAAGCGCCCCGGTATACGGACATCGACGCCATAGGAAACACGTCCGCCCAGCTCAAAGTGGACACCAATGTAACCGGGGCGTGAAATCAGCTGGTCACCGGAAGCGCGAAGCTCCGCCTCCGTGCCGAAGCCATATGTTTCCACTGCACAGGTATGACCCTGTGCCACTCCCTGCCAGCTGGCATCATCAATATTGAAAATGCCGGTTTTACAGCGACGGAATAAAAGGCTCTTGCACTGCATATACTCTTTGACGTCTTTATGCTCTTTCCCGCCAATATGATCCGGTGAAAAATTAGTGAAAAGCCCGTAGTCAAACAAAATGCCATCGACTCTGTGGTCTTTCAGCCCGATGGACGATGCTTCCAGCACGGCGGCTTTGCATCCCGCATCCGCCATCATACGCAGGTATTTCTGCACATCATAGGACTCTGGCGTTGTGTTGTCCGTTTTAATTACGGTATCGCCGAAAACCGCACCGATGGTGCCAATCACTCCCGTTTTGATGCCGCCCGCTTCAAGGATAGAGCGTATCATGTAGGAAGTTGTTGTTTTTCCTTTCGTTCCGGTGATGCCGACAACCGTCATTTCCTCTGCAGGGTGATGAAACCATGCAGCTGCAACCTGCGCCATCGCAATACGTGTATCATCTACCAGCACAAGCACCGCACCCGCACACTCCACCGGCTTCTGTGCAAGGACTGCCACCGCACCCGCAGCTGCAGCGGCACCCGCAAACTCATGGCTGTCGACAGAAGAGCCACACAGGCAGATAAACAAGCTCCCCTTGCGCACTTTGCGGGAATCATAAACAACATCTTCTATTTCAACATCCAGTGGTCCGCTGCAGCTGTACTGCAGTCCGCTCAGCAAATCTTTCAGCAGCATAAAATCCCTCCTGTTTTTGGGAAGCGCGGCGGCTCTCCGCAGGCTCCCGGTTATGATGATACAATAGTTGAGAAAACCTGTCAATCGAATTTCATCGAAGATTCCTTTGGCAAAAATTTTTTAAGAAATTTTCTTCCCCAGTGCAATCATTTTCATCACATTTCATAATAAAGTTTAATATTTATTTGTCTGGTTTTTTGACATTCAGTCTGTTTTGTATAGATACATTTTTCCGCTGAGATGGTATTATAATAGAGTATTCTGAAAAGTCGGCTTCACGGCAGACTGAAAAAGGAGAGAGTAAACATGGGCACAATGAGTGAAAAACTGGAAGCTTTCGGAATGAAAAAGGTACTGGACTACCTTGACGGCAACCCGCAGGAAAACGTGCCGAAGGCCGTTGCATGGCTCCGGAAACTCGACCGGGAAGGCCTATACACCAACACCTTTAACATGCTTGATGAGTTTATGACCGACCCAAACAATAACTGGAATAAGCTCATCAGCAGCATGTATACAGATATTGATGACGGCGTGCGCCGCACGATGTTTGAAAACTTCATCGTGAATTCTGCCATTATTGGAATGCAGCGGAAAGAAAAAGTCGAAAACAAATACGACTGCAACGTTCCGTGGGCCATCCTGATGGACCCAACTTCTGCATGCAACCTGCACTGCACCGGCTGCTGGGCTGCCGAATACGGCAATAAGCTAAACCTGAGTTATGAACAGCTCGACGACATTGTGCGCCAGGGCCGCGAACTTGGCACATTTATGTACATATTCTCCGGCGGTGAGCCGCTGGTGCGCAAAGACGACATTATCCGTCTTTGTGAAAAATACAGCGACTGCGAATTTCTCGCTTTTACAAACAGCACGCTGATTGATGAAAAATTTGCGGACGATATGCTCCGGGTAAAGAACTTTGTTCCGGCCATCAGCATTGAAGGCTACGAAGAACAGACCGATTTCCGCCGCGGCGAAGGCACTTACCAGAAGGTTTTGAAAGCCATGAAACTGCTGCGTGAAAAAAGGCTCCCATTCGGCGCTTCGCTGTGCTACACCAGAAAGAACGCTGAAAATATCGGCAGCGACGAGTATTTTGATTTTCTGATTGAACAGGGATGCAAATTTGCATGGCTGTTCACCTATATGCCGGTTGGCAACGATGCCGTGCCGGACCTGATAGCAACTGCTGAACAGCGTAAATTTATGTATGACCAGATTCGCAAATTCCGCAGCACAAAGCCAATATTTACCATGGACTTCTGGAACGACGGTGAATATGTGAACGGATGCATTGCCGGCGGCCGCAGCTACCTGCATATCAACGCAAACGGTGACATTGAGCCTTGCGCATTCATTCACTATGCAGATTCCAACATTAAAGATAAGACCCTGCTGGAAGCATACCAGTCCCCGCTTTTCATGCAGTACCGCCGCAACCAGCCGTTTAACCGCAATATGCTGCGTCCGTGCCCTGTGCTTGACAACCCGATGCGTCTAGCGCAGATGGTCACAAAAGCCGGTGCACATTCTACCGACCTTACAAGCCCTGAAACTGCTGACGCATACTGCGCAAAGTGTGTCGATGCCGCGAAAGCATGGGCTCCTGTGGCAAAAGATATTTGGGAACACAGCGAAGGCCGCGCGCGTTCGGAAGAAAAGCTTAAAAAGGAAACCGAACGGAAAACAGCAATTCGCGAAAAAGTCGGAAAAGCCGAATAAAACAGTAAAAGATTTCAGCCTGCCGGTCAGTTTGAAAACTGGCCCGACAGGCTTTTGTATTAAGGAGAAAAAGCAGTTATGGAACTGGAACTTATGGATGATTTTTTTGCAAAGCGAGCTGACGGCTATGACCGCCATATGCTGGATGAAGTTGAAGGCTGCCGGGAAGGTTACCGCAGTATGGCAGAACTGCTGCCTTCTTCCGCTAGAAATTTGCTTGATCTTGGCTGCGGAACGGGTCTTGAGCTGGAAGCAATCTTTCAGAAAATACCGGACATCGCCGTTACCGGAATTGATCTTTCGGAAACCATGCTGAAACATCTGAAAGCAAAATATTCTGAGAAGAACATTACGCTGATTACTGGCAGTTACCTTGGCCGGGATTTTGGCTCTGAAATTTTCGACTCCGCCGTTTCTTTTGAAACAATGCATCACATGACGCACGAAGAAAAAAGTTCTGTCTATTCCGCTTTATGCAAAGCGCTGAAGCCCAGCGGAATCTACATTGAATGTGACTTTACTGCCGCCTCTCAGCAGGAGGAGGACTCCCTTTACGCCGAAAATGAGCGCCTGCGCCGGGAGCAGAATATCCCATCTGGCGAATACTGCCACTTTGATACTCCATGTACTGTGCAAAACCAAGGAATGCTGCTGAAACAGGCAGGATTTCAGACGGTCAGGCTTTCATGGAAAAAAGGGAATACAGCACTTTTTGTCTGTCAAAAGTAATGAAAAAGATCCCGCGGCTTCCGGAAGAGGAAAGCCACGGGATCATTTTTTACAGCCCAAGTTTCAGTGCGGCCTGCTTCAAAATGGAAATACGCTTTTTATAGTCCGGCAAAATCTTTGCAACTTCCGCATAAAAATGCGGGCCATGATTCTTCTGTAGGATGTGCGCTAGCTCATGCACAATGATGTAATCGGCGGCCTCCTGCGGCAGCAGGGCTATTCGGTAAGAAAAGCAGATGCTGTTTTTTCCGCTGCAGGAACCCCAGCGCGTTACAGCCGAAGTAATTTTCAGCCCGGCTGGCGTAACGTGCATCAGCGGTGCATACTTTTGAAAACCCTCTTCCGCCATTTTTCTTGCTTTTGCAGCAAGGGTCTCCTGTTCCTGTGGGGTAAGTGTTCGCGCATTTGCCTGTCGTTCCTGCTGCAGGCGAAGATGCTTCTCAATCCACAATTCATGCTTTTGCACAAAGGCTTCTATCTGCTGCCTGCTCATAAAAAGCGGTGCCTTTACAAGAATATGCAAATCTTTTTCCACAGAAAGTGCAATAGTTCTGCGGTGCGATTTTTGTATTTCCAGTGAATATGGCAAATCAAGTCATCCCCTCTCAACTAAACCCTAAGCCAACAAAAAAGCGGCGCAGAAAATTCTGCACCGCCATAAGTTTTCTGACGAAAATTTTACTTTACAAGATTTTTGATTTCCTCTGCAAAATTTTCTTTACGCTTTTCAAGGCCCTCGCCTGTTGCAAAACGGGCATAGCCTGTCACCTTGATTGCTCCGCCGAGTTCTTTTGCGACTTTGTCGGTATACTGCTTCACGGACATCTTATCGTCCTTAATAAAAGCCTGGTCTACCAAACAAACTTCCTCGTAGAACTTGCGCAGGCGGCCAACAACAATCTTTTCGGCAATGGCTTCCGGCTTGCCGGATTCCAGAACCTGCTGCTTGAGAATTTCTTTCTCGTGGGCAACAACGTCTGCCGGTACACTGGCTTCATCCAGGTACTGCGGTGTTATAGCGGCAATCTGCATGCAGACGTCCTTCGCATACTCTTTGAATTCCGGTTTCGCAGCAATTTCCGGCGTTGTGTCAAAATTCGCAAGAACACCGATTTTGCCTTCTGCATGGATATACGCACCCACAGCACCGGTAAATTCCTGGAAACGGCGAATCTTGATGTTCTCGCCAATCTTCAGAATAATTTCCTTCAGCAGTGCATCCACTGTTTCGCTGGAACCAGCAGCCTTGCACTGAAGGAGTGCGTCTACATCTGCCGGGTCACTTGCGAGAACTGTGTCCGCGCAGGTCTTAACAAAGTCGTGAAACTGAGCATTTTTCGCAACGAAGTCAGTTTCCGCATTGACTTCAATTACAACACCCTTTGTTCCATCTGCGTTAGTCGCAGCATAGGAAACGC
>JAEZFF010000085.1 GCA_023417635.1 Bacillota bacterium
AGCGAAAACTTTACAGAATCTCTGATCATAACTTACTGACAGCCTTAGCATTCCCAGTGTTCAGCGTCTATCAATCCCACGGGAAGCCTTTGAATAAGCTCTGGCGAAAACTTCGCAGAATCTCTGATCATAACTTACTGACACCCTTAGCATTCCCAGTGTTCCGCATCTATTAATCCCACGGGAAGCCTTTGAATAAGCTCTGGCGAAAACTTTACAGAATCTCTGATTGTGACTTACTGACAGCCTTAGCATTTCCAGTGTTCCGCGTCTAGCAATCCCACGGGAAACCTTCGAATAAGCTCTGGCGAAAACTTCGCAGATAATCTCTGCAAACAATTGGGATGAGCCCTCACACACGGGAAAATCCGCCGAGAGGTCTTCCCCCCGGCGGAAATCATTTGCTGCTGCGTTAACCGAAATAGGCCATTGGGTTAACCGGACTGCCATATTTACGAATTTCGAAATGGCAATGGTTCCCGGTGGACTCACCTGTACTGCCTACATAGCCGATGAGCTGTCCCTTTGTCACCTGGTCGCCTGCGCCAACGGCGCGGCTGCTCATATGTGCATACAAGGAGGAAAAGCCGTTGCCGTGGTCAATCACAACCACATTGCCATAGCCGCCGTAAGCGCCATGGTAATCCTGCCGAACGGATGCAATCACCCGGCCGGAATCCGCAGCATAAATCGGTGTGCCGTACGCGGCGGCAATATCAATGCCTTTATGGAATGAACCCATATCATAGCTGCCGTAGCCCTGGGAAATGCAGCTGTAGCTCGGAATCGGCCATTTAAAGTTCCCGTTGCTCTGGTAGCCACCGCTTCCGCCAGAGGTAGTTCCTCCTCCATTATTAGAACCGCCGCTGTTAGAGCCGCCGCCGTTAGAGTCTCCGCCCTGGGAAGACTGCTGCTGCTGGGCCTGCTGCTGAGCTTGCTGCTGTGCATAGTAGTTTGCAAACCACTGGTCAACCTGCGCGTCGACCTGCTTCCTTTCTTCGGCAACCTTTGCCTTCTGCGTTTCCGTCTGCTGCTGATTGGTGCTGAGGGTTGCCAGCACTTTTTGGCTTTCCGTGGAAAGTACGCTCAGTTTTCGGCGGTCCTGGTCAAGGCTTGTGCGCTTTGAGGAAACGGCCCTGCGGTTTTCTTCAATGGCTGCTTTCTGCGTCTTGATACTGTTCATGTCGCTTTTCAGCGCGTCAATAATTTTCGTATCATGCTCGGAGATAACCTGCAAAAGCTCCGTCTTGTCCGCAAGATCCATAATGTTTTTTGCATTCAGTATGATTTCGATATTGGAAGCTTCGCCGGTCAGGTAAAGCGCACAGACGCGCTGCTTCAGTTTTTTGAAGTTTTCGTCAATGCTTTTCTGTTTTGCGGCAATCTGTGCCTGCTTAGTGACAATGTCAGTATCCAGCTGAGTAATCTGGCTGTTCAGGGAGTCAATCTGACCTTCCACATTGCCGATTTTAGCATCGAGCTGCTGTTTATACTCCAGTTGCTTCGCCTTATCATTTTTCAGCTTGGAAAGCTGTACGTCAATTTCTTTTTCCTTCTGCTGCAGCAGGGCCTGCTGGCTCTGCATATCGCCAATGGACGAAGCCGCCTGCACAGGCGCTTTTACAGCGGAGGCCGAAAAGATGAGAGCAGTGGAAAGGACTGCTGCTACAAATGTTCTGACCAACCGTTTACCAGTCAACAATGTCTCCTCCTTCTTTTTTCAGGTATTTGCTGATGGAAATAATACCGCCCAGCGCGCCAAAGATGCACCCGGCCAGCAGGAATGACAGTGTGAGCGGAACCGCAACTGAATCCATCGAAACCGGTGTGAATCTGGTGATGGAAGTCAGTGCACCCGTAAGTTTGTCGTACAGCAGTTGCAGTACAACGCTGGAAAGGATACCCGAAAGCAGGCCGATAATCATGCCCTCCACAACGAACGGTATCCGCACAAACCAGTCCGTGGCGCCCACGGATTTCATAATATTGATTTCAAGCCTGCGCGAGAACATGGTTGCGCGTATGGTATTTGAAATAATGAAAAGGGAAACGAGGCTCAACAGCAAAACAATCCAGAAACCGCCCGTCGTAATCATGTGGTCCAGCTTTGTCAGCTTTGCGGCGATGTCTGAATAATCGTTGACGCTGTTCACGCCCGGCACCTTCTTAATCTGTTGAACGGTGTCTTTATATTTGGAAAGGTCCTGAAAAGAAATCTGGTAGGCATCCGGAAGCGGATTGTCCTTGCCCGTCATACCGGCAAGAAGGTTTGCATCTTTTTCGCCCAGCATACCCATTACATTTTGAATGGCTTCATCTTTTGGGATAAACTTGCAGCTTTTAATATTGTCAAGCTTCTTAATTTCCTGCCCGGCTTTAACCGATGACAGCACCGGAAGTCCTTGCTTCATGTAAACCTTAACGGAGTTCGTTCCTTCTACGGCTTTCATGGCTGTGCTGATGTTCATGGAACAAAGCACGGCTGCGCCCGTAAGCAGCAGGCATGAAACCAGTACACCAACCGAAGCCAGTGACATGGTGCGGTTGCTCCAGATATTCCGCACACCTTCTTTAATTAGATAACGAATACTCTTAATCATGTTCTTCCTCCCAGTTACAGGTATCGGAAACAATGGTGCCGCTGTTGATTTCAACAACCCTGCGCTGGAAATGCTTCACCAGCGAATGCTCGTGCGTTACCATTAAAATCGTTGTTCCGCGTTTGTTAATCTGCGTAAGCAAATCCACAATTTCAAACGAAAGTGCCGGGTCAACGTTGCCCGTAGGTTCATCGGCAATCAGGAGCTTCGGGTTGTTCACAAGGGCGCGGGCCAAGCCTACACGCTGCTGCTCGCCGCCGGAAAGTTCGCGCGGGTGACACTGAGCCTTATCCTGAAGGTTTACAAGGCCCAGAATATACGGTACACGGCGGTGAATCTCCCGGGTGGTAGCCCCCACAACGTGCATGGCAAACGCCACATTTTCAAAAACAGTCATTTTGCTGATTAGGCGGAAATCCTGAAACACCATGCCCATCATGCGGCGCAGGTACGGCACGTCGGTCCTTTTTATCTCGGAAAGGTGCTGCTCGCCGACAATGATTTCGCCAGCTGTAGGGCGCTCTTCACAGGTAATCAGTTTCAGGAAGGTACTTTTACCGGCGCCGGACTGGCCCACGATGAAGACAAACTCGCCGTCATTCACCTTGATGCTTATGTCTTTCAGCGCCTGTGTCCCATTTGGGTAGGATTTACTCACGTGATGAAATTCTATCATTTAATCGCTCCAAATTCGGCTTCATTTCTCTTTTTTCGTACAAAATAGGGCAAAAACAGAACAATGCCCACCGGTATGTTTCCATAATACCAATGGGCACCCCTACTATAGTTCTTTGCTGTAATTAATCTGTAATATTTTTGTTACACTTTTTGGCAGGTTCAAAATTTAATCGGGTTGGAAGAAAGGTATTTTTTTACCATAAGCGCAACCTTAAACACAATGGCGTCTTCAAATTCACGCAGGTCAAGGCCGGTAATCTTTTTAATCTTCTCCAAGCGGTAAACCAGCGTGTTGCGGTGAACAAACAGCTTACGAGAAGTTTCGGAAACATTCAGGTTGTTTTCAAAAAAGCGCTGTATTGTGAACAATGTTTCGTGGTCCAGCGAATCGATGGAACCTTTTTTGAAAACCTCTTTCAGAAAGGCATTGCACAGAGTAGTCGGCAGCTGATAAATCAGGCGTGCAATGCCAAGGTTGTCATAGCTTACAATAGAATGCTCGGTGTCGAACACTTTGCCGACTTCCAGTGCAATCTGTGCTTCCTTGAATGAACGGGCCAGGTCTTTAATGCCGGTAACAATAGTGCCGATGCCGACAACACAGTGAGTGTAGAACTCGCTGCTTAGCGTATCCACAATGGAGTTCGCCAATTTGTCGAGATCTTTCGTGTCAATGCCGGGGCGGATTTCCTTCACAAGAGCAATGTCGGTTTCGTTAATGTTGATGACGAAGTCCTTATTCTTGTCCGGGAAAAGGTTCTGCACCACGTCATAAACGGAAACATCCGTTTTGTTTGTAACCTTTATCAGCAGACACACACGGCTGACGTCGGAGTTAAAGCGCAGTTCGCGTGCCTTAAGGTAGATGTCACCGGGAAGAATATTGTCGAGAATGACATTCTTGATGAAATTGCTGCGGTCGTACTTTTCGTCGTAGTACTGCTTAATGCTGTTAAGCGAAATGGCCAGCACGGAAGCATAGCGCCCTGCCTCCGGGTCGCTGCCGGAAACGAACACCGCATACTCCGGGCGCGGATGGCTGCCAAAAGATTTATAGGTGTAGCCGTTCACAACAAAAGTGCCCGGCGAAACAAAAGCATCCGTAGAAACATTGTCGCTCACTTCGCCAATCCGGCCAAGTTCGCTGCAGGCGATAATGACCGAAGTTTCATCTACAACGCCAATTGTGCGGTCAATGGCGTCACGCATCTGATGGATTACGCCTTGAAATAGCCTGTTAGACATGGCAATCCCTCACTTTTTAAAATCTATCACAGATAATATCAATATAAACATTTCCAGATGGTGTACTGTATTACATTTTACATAAATTTGAGAAGAATTTCAACTGTGAATTTATTATTTTCTCAAAATAATTTTTTAAAGGCCCTTCTTCCTCTTTTTGAAATGACAAATTTTCATTTCTTTTCACAGAAATTGATATGAAAAAAGGCTCCGCTGCAAAGCAAAGACTTTACAGCAGAACCACAAATACCGCAGAACCGGTTAGAGAAGCGGAAGCAGTTTCGCTGCATTCGGGCTTCCAAGTCCGGTCACAAAGTCATACCCTTTTTTAGCACTGTTTCCATTAGAGCCGGAAACGACGTCATAAAAAACGCCCTGAGGGTTCTGGTATGATGTTCCACCCGCAAGTTTATAGAGCTTTTCACCGGCGTTAGAATTGGGAGAATAGCTGTTGCCAACGGCAAGGAGGCCTGCCCATGCGGGTGCCGAAAGGCTTGTGCCGCCAACCTCAAACCAGCCGCTTCTGCCGCTATAATTGACGCTGGAGTAAACTGCTACGCCTGTTGCAGGGTCGGCGTCAAAGGCAACATCCGGGATACCGCGTTTTCCATTGCTGGAAATCTTCATATCTCTCTGCCAGGAGGGCTCCTGAATGTATTGGCTTGGATCACCGCCGGAACCGGACCATGCAGTCTCACTTCTCCGGTGACTTGTGGAATCCAGCCTCAGTGTGGTTCCCCCAACAGCTACAACCTTCTGCGATGCTGCAGGGTAACTGGCTGCTGCCCCATTGTCGCCATCGGAAGCTACATATGTAGTAGAAGGATGTGAAAAATAGGTATCATACCTTGAACTTTCACTGCTGCTTTCCCTTCCGCCCCAGCTCATGGAAACGATCTGGGCCGAATTGTTGTTCGCGTAGTCTACCGCATGAAACATATCGGTAAAAGCTGCGGATTTCGCGGCAACAACCGTAATATTTGCCTGCGGCGCCATGGAATGCGCCCACTCAACATCAAGAGCTGTTTCCAGTGCCCAGCCACCGCTGTCGTTACTGTAATCCGGCTGTCCACCCGGGTAGGCGACGTGTATGCTTGGAGGTGCGTTTAAACTGAACGTGCTGTCAAAGGTTTTCAAATCTTGTTCAATGTTTGGGTCCCCATACGCATCAACAATTGCGATGGTCTGGCCAGCCCCCTGCTTCGGCAGAGAATTTACCCCGTAGGCAGTGCGAAGCTGGTTTGGCGAATATCCGTTTACATAAGCGTTGGTGGCGTTGGCCTCAACTTTCATCATTGGGGAAACCGTTTGAACACAATTTTTGCCGACCGGGCAGTTTCCCGCCAGAATTACCAAGCCCAATGCACAGGCTAGCAGTTGTTTTATTTTTTTTACCATATTCAAGTACCTCCTTCACTTTCTTGAAGTCCGCAATGGAAGAATGCAGCTGGCCAAATACTGCATAGAACATTGCATTTTATCCTTCCAAAAGGGCAATCCGGATGCACTTAGGAATGCGAAATTAAAGTTGAATAATTTTTATGTATCATAATATCACTTCCAGTTATAGAAGTAAACAGTTATTTATCCATTTAATGTAATAAATTTTAAAACAGAGTTATCCATCCTAACCAAATGGCATTTGCCCACAGCAGTACCTTAAATAATTCGCTATAAAATTTAATTTTTGAAAGAATCGGTGCAAAAATAAAAATTGCCACCCCCGGCTGTGCCGGAGATGACAATTTTTCGCCATACCAGTAAAATTTATAATTCCGTAAGAATCACGCGGCCTTCCTGCCGGGTACGCTTCATATCAATCAGCCGCTGGTTGCGGCTGCCGCGGAAACGCAGTGTCAGGTCTTTTTCTGCCAAAAGGAATGGCCCATCAATCAGCACATCTGTCTGCGCCAAAAGGGCATTGACCGCTTCATCCTGCTTTGCAAGCAGGTCTTCGTACAAAAAACCCGTGAACGTAACCACATCCAGCCCGCGTTCATGCACCATGCGCCCAAGTTCGGCAAGCGGCGCAGGCTGGCAGAACGGCTCGCCGCCGCTGAAGGTAACGCCCTTCAGCAACGGGTTTTCGCAGATTTCCTTAAAAAGCTGTTCCACGGTTACCATTTTCCCACCTTCAAAAGGATGAGTCTGTGGGTTGTGGCAGCCGGGACAGTTGTGCGGGCATCCCTGCGTAAAAACAACGTAGCGGAAACCTGGGCCGTCAACAATGGATTCCGATTCGACGCCGCAGATTCTCAGTTCACACGCCATGCTTCACCCGGTCGCGTTCCTCGGCTCGCTTTGCATCGTTCCAACGGTCCATGGTACCCACAAGGTAGCCTGTAATGCGGCGGATTCTCTCAAACCCCTGGCCGCCATCTTCTTCTTTGCGGTGGCACTTCGGGCACTCGTTGTCAATAATCCCGTTGTAGCCGCACACTGGGTCGCGGTCGACCGGATGGTTTACCGCGCCATAGCCGATGCCGCTTTCTTTCATGCAGCGGATTACAGACTCGAACGCGTCAAGGTTCTTCGTGGTGTCGCCGTCAAGCTCCACATAACTGATGTGGCCGGCATTCGTCAGCGCGTGGTACGGCGCTTCAATCTTAATTTTCTTAAATGCGGAAATCGGGTAATAGACCGGCACATGGAACGAGTTAGTGTAGTATTCGCGGTCGGTAATGCCCGGAAGGATGCCATAGCGCTTCTTGTCAATCTTCACGAACAGACCGGAAAGGCCTTCCGCCGGTGTTGCAAGCAGTGTGAAGTTCAGGCCGGTCTTTGCGGATTCATCATCCATGCGCTTGCGCATATGGCCAATAATTTCAAGGCCGAGCTTCTGGCTTTCTTCACTCTCGCCGTGATGCTTCCCCGTAAGGGCGACAAGCGTTTCCGCAAGGCCGATAAATCCAACGGAAAGAGTGCCGTGCTTCAGCACTTCCGCGACGCTGTCGGTCGGCTGCAGTTTATCGGAGTCGAGCCAAACGCCCTGCCCCATGAGGAACGGATAGTTGTAGACCTTCTTGGAGCACTGAATCTTAAAGCGGTGCAGCAGCTGGCGGATAACAAGGTCAATGCGGTCGTCCAGCATCTTATAGAATTTTTTCACGTCATGCTTTGCTTCAATACCGAGGCGCGGCAGGTTGATGGACGTAAAGCTGAGGTTGCCGCGGCCGCAGGTCACCTCGCGATTTTTGTCGTACACATTGCCCATTACGCGGGTACGGCAGCCCATGTAGGCAACTTCTGTGTTGTAGTCGCCCGGCTTGTAGTACTGCAGGTTGTACGGCGCGTCAAGAAAGCTGAAGTTCGGGAAAAGGCGTTTTGCACTGACGCGGATTGCCAGCTTGAAAAGGTCATAGTTCGGGTCACCCGCGTTGTAGTTCACGCCCTCTTTGACCTTGAAAATCTGAACCGGGAAAATCGGCGTTTCGCCTTCGCCAAGGCCCGCTTCCGTAGCAAGCAGCAGGTTGCGCATGGCCATGCGCCCTTCGGGTGAAGTATCGGTTCCGTAGTTCAGCGAGCTGAACGGCACCTGCGCACCGGCGCGGGAGTTCATGGTGTTCAGGTTATGCACAAGCGCTTCCATAGACTGGTATGTGGTGCGGTTTGTAAGGCTCGTGCCGCTTTCCACTGCGAATTTGTGGGCTTCCACCGCTTCTTCGGGAAAAATATCCTCGTAGCCGCCATTGCGCTGGTGCTGCGGCAGGAAGTTGGAAAGCTTTTTGCCGTATTCTCCGACCGTACTCATGGTGATATTGGCGCCAACGCTGTCTTTCACTGCGGCAATCATCGCGTCGGCATCTTCCCGCTTCATGTTGTGGGTAATCTGAAAATACTTGGAAAGTTCTTTAAAATAGTTCCGGCAAAAAGTCTTTGCCACGCCGGGCGCCATGCAGTAATCGAAGTTCGGGATGCTCTGGCCGCCGTGCATTTCATTCTGGTTTGCCTGAATGGCAATGCAGGCAAGGGCGGTATAAGAGCTGATGTCCTGCGGCTCGCGGAGGGTTCCATGACCGGTGCAGAAGCCGCCTTTGAAGAGCTTCAGCAGGTCAATCTGGCAGCAGGTTTCCGTCAGCATATAGAAATCTTCGTCATGAATATGAATATCGCCGCCCACATGAGCCTTGGAGATATCTTTCGGCAGGATGTAGTTGTTGATGTAATATTTTGAACCTTCGGAGCCGTACTTCAGCATGGTTCCCATGGCGGTGTCAGCGTCAATGTTCGCGTTTTCACGCTTCATGTCAATATCCTTGGCGTCGCGGAAGGTCAGCTGGCGGTAAATGTCCATCAGGTCGCCTTCGGCCTGGCGCATTTTTGCATGCTCTGCACGGTAAAGGATATATGCCTTAGCGGTTTTCGCAAGGTCATGCGAAATCAGCCGCTCTTCCACGGCATCCTGTACCTGCTCAACCGTTGGGATTTTACGGTTGGCAACCTGTGCTGAAACTTCTTCCGCAAGTTTGTCCAGGTTTGCTTCGGAAATTTCCTCGTCTTCTACGGCGGAATTTGCACGGGCGATTGCACTGCGAATTTTCTTCACATCGAAATCCACCACAGCACCATTCCTCTTACGGATCTTTGCTGCCTCATGGGCACAGGCTTCAGCCTCTTCCGGCTCCTTTGCCGCAGAAACCTCCGGTGCCTTTTCAGCTGCTTGATTCACAGTTTTCTCTGCAGACGTTTCAGGTACTTTTCTCGCTTTCATTTGATGTACAGCATCCTTTCCCCACTAAATATTTTATAAACTGGACCGAAACTCCGGTCCGTAAAACTCGTATTTTTTTATTTTTCCGCACAAAAATGCGGTATAATCTGCTGCTTCCGGAATTGCAGGCAAACAGAATTATACCGCACTGCTTTTGAAAAGTCAACTACATTTTGAAACAATAAATTGTCTCAGCACTATATATTGTATTGTTTGTGAATATGTCCCGCAGCGGCGGAATGCCCGGCGCTATCGGGATTTTCTGCTCTGCAGCCCAAAAAGCAGGTACGGTAAAAAAATTTATTTACCCACTATATTGTCGATTTCGTTCTGCTCTTCTTCGCTGAAAGAAGTATTTTTAAGGCATCCAATGTTTTCATCGAGCTGCTCCGGGCGGCTTGCTCCCACGAGCACGCTTGCCATCGTTTGCTCACGCAGAACCCAGCTCAGGGCAAACTGTGCCATCGTCTGGCCGCGCTGTTCCGCAATCTTGCCGAGGCGACCGACTTTTTCCACCAGTTCGGGCGTAATATCTTTCCGGCTGAGAAACATCGATTTTCCGGAAGCGCGCGAACCTTCTGGAATACCGTGGCTGTACTTTCCTGTCAGGCGGCCCTGCGCAAGCGGGCTGTACGCCGTCATGCCAAAGCCGCACTGCTCTGCTGTTTTGAAAAGACCGCCGCGTTCCGGCCTGCGGTCAAGCAGGTTGTAGCATGACTGGCAAATCAGGCAGGGAACACCCATGCCGCGCAGAATTGCCGCTGCTTTCTCGGCTCCTTCCGCGGAATAATTTGAGATACCGGCATAAAGGGCCTTGCCGCTTTTAACAGCGTCAGCCAGCGCACCCATCGTTTCCTCAAGGGGCGTTTCCGGGTCCATGCGGTGGTGGTAGAAAATATCAACGTAGTCAATCCCCATGCGCTTCAGGCTCTGATCAAGGCTGGCAAGGAGATATTTGCGTGAACCCCAGTCTCCGTAAGGGCCGGGCCACATGGTGTAGCCCGCCTTTGTTGTAATCACCATCTCGTCGCGGTAGGGATGCATATCCTCTTTCATCAGACGGCCGAAGGTCTCTTCCGCCGAACCGGATGGCGGGCCGTAATTGTTGGCAAGGTCGAAGACCGTTATGCCGAGATCGAACGCATGGCGAACAACAGCGCGGCAGTTTTCGTAACTGTCGTACCCGCCGAAGTTCTGCCACAGGCCAAGGGAAACGGCGCTCATTTTCAGCCCGCTTTTTCCCACGCGGCGGTACTGCATGGTATTGTAGCGCTCATCCCTCGCTACATAAGGTTCAACTAGCATTTTTCGTTCCATATCATCATGCCTTTCTGTTTTTCAGCCCATGTTTCGGGCGTAGTCATTTCCATTACGGGCAGGATTTATTCGGGAATGCGGTTTTCCTCCGCTTGCTTTTCTTTCTCTTCTTGTTTTGAAAATACGCATCCGCAGTAATTCTGGCGGTAAAGGCCATAAACACGCGAAAGCTCAATGGAGCGCAGATACCCGTTCCGCTTTTTGAAATCGGAGTGCAGGTACTTGACCCCATACTGCTTTTCCAACTGTGCACCGATAGCGTTAAGCCGCTGAGCGTCCTTGTACGGGCTGAGCGAGAGGGTGGTAGTAAACCATTCAAAACCGTTTTTCTGCGCGTACGCGGCCGATTCCTCCAACCGCAGACGGTAGCAAAGCGTGCATCGCTCCCCGCGCTCGGGGTCGCCTTCGTGCCCTTTTGCCATTTGGAAAAAGTGTTCGGGGTCGTACCGGCCTTCGGCGAACTGCACCGGGTATTTTGTCGGAAGCTCGGCAATCAGGCGCTGAACTTCCGCTGTGCGCTTGCGGTACTCTTCTTCCGGGAAAATATTTGGGTTATAGTAAAACAGCGTAATGCGGAAATACTGCGAAAGATATTCCAGCACATAGCTGCTGCACGGGGCGCAGCACGCGTGCAGCAAAAGCGTCGGTGCGCTTCCGTTCAGTTCCTTGATGGTTTGATCCAGCACTTTTTGGTAATTCACATTCTGCACGGTTCTTTTCCCCTCCCAGTTCTCAAGAAACTTTGCGAAAATTATGGACTCCCCAAGGGCCGGCTGGGAATGTGCGAAGCCGAAACGGTTTGGGGGTAACGCAAGGCGCGCCGCGTCAGCGAGTGCGCCGCATGGGGCCCTGATTTCAGTGCAGGC
>JAEZFF010000051.1 GCA_023417635.1 Bacillota bacterium
GAAATAATCGCCGCGCTCTTCGTCATGGCAGAGCACAGTGCGCACGCCGCAAGCCTTTCGCCTTGGTAAACGCCCGCTGTAAGCGCCGCGCCGTGCCGTGTGCGAAAGGAAAGGTCCATATAAAACGGCTCGAATTCCGGCACGGGGAAGCTTGCGCTCTCTGCCTGCTGCAGCACACCGTATACCTCACGCGGGCTTGGATTCATCCTTACATCCGCGTTGGTCTCCGCGCTGGCGCCTCCCATATGCAGCACCATAATTTCACCGCGCTGTGAAACCGGAAACCCAAGGTGCTCCGCCGTTTCCGCTGTCCCGGAAAGCTCGTGCAGGTCAAGAGTACGCAGAAATGTGGCCAATTCGTCCACATCCGTTTGCTGCCCTTCGCACAACACTGCCTGGTTGTCTATCTTTGCAATTACGGTTCCGCCATCTTGAACCCAAAACTGCTCAATATGTTCATTTAAACCGTACGCTTCGGCTGCCGAAAGGATTTTGCACCCGAACGGCGAATCTTCCGGAACATCCGGAAGACCTTCTGTTAATAATTTCAGCATAAAATTACTCGTTCTACTCCTCTTCCATCATCGCCGTAAGCTCTGTTATCAGCCTTGGCACGGCAAAAAAATCCTCCTGCGAAATCACGCTTACTGCCGAATGCAGGTATCGGCACGGCAGAGAAACCGCCACGGTGCGCACGCCGCCGCGCATGGTATGAATAACGCCTGCGTCGCCGCCGCCTGCAACAGCCTGCTTTGCCTGGCACTTTACGCCTGCTTTTTCCGCTGCGCGGAATGCCATGGCATAATACGCGCGGTCATAAACCGTGCGGCGGTCCATAAAAGGAATGACCGGGCCTTCGCCAAGGCGGCAAGTCTGTTTTTCTTTTTCCACGCCCGGAATATCTGCCGCCGCAGCAGCGTCGACCACTATAGCCGCATCCGGGTCTACAAGGTAAGCCGCTGTTTTCGCGCCGTTTAGGCCAATTTCCGCCTGTACGGTAAAAGCAAATGCTGCGTCGTATTCCAAGCGGTGCTTCATCACGTCAATCAAGGCGGCGCATCCGGCACGGTCGTCAAGCGCGCGGCCCTTTACGGTGCCGTTTGAAGCATCAAAGAGCGAATCCAGCGTGACCTCGTCCCCCGGTTTGACCACCTTTTCGGCCTCGCTGCGCGAAAGGGCGCCAATGTCGATATACAGCTCCTTCAACGGGATGCTCCTGTCCATTTCGCTCTTGTTTGTCAAGTGAATCGGCTTCAGTCCAATCACACCAGGAACGTTTTTTCCCACTGTGACGGATTTCCCCGGCAGCACACGTCGGTCAAATTCTCCTACGGTGCTGAAGTTCAGCAGGCCGTCATCCGTAATATGCGTCACAATTAAGCCGGCTTCATCCATGTGCGCGTCAAGCATCAGTTTTTTCCGCGGGCGCTTTTCGCCCTTTTGAAAAACAATTAAATCCCCAAGCGGAGTAATTTCAATTTTATCGGCAAGCGGGCGGATTTCATTTAAAATAATCTCCCGGACGCAGTCTTCCCTTCCGGAAATTCCCCTCGCCCCGCTCAATTTCTTCAGCAGTTCCAGGTCAGCCATTATTCCGCCTCCGCTATGTATTTCGCAATCAGCTGCGCGGTATTTTCTATGTCCTGCAGGTCAACGACTTCCGCCGGCGTGTGCATATTCCGTTCCGGTATGGAAAGGAGCGCCGTTTTCACACCGCCTTTTGTTACGGCAACCGCGTCGCTGTTGGTGCCGGTATCTCCGCCCATGATGTCCCTGTGGTAGGGCATCCCGGCCTTTTCCGCCAAGGCCACGAATTTTTCACTCATACTGCGGTTCAGAATCGGTGCAAAACCAATCATCGGCCCGCCGCCCAGCTTTCCGCTTTCCTGCGGCCGGACTCCCGGCTGAGTGGCAAAGCCCACGTCAACCACAATGGCCTGCGTCGGGCTTGCAAGGTATGCACCCGTTACAGCGCCCTGCCCGCCGACTTCCTCGCGCGTGCTGCAAAGGAATGTGACATGGCACTTCAGATTTTTCTCTGAAAGGAGCTGTGCGCAGCGCACAAGCGCTGCCACACTGGAGCGGTCGTCAAGCGCCGGTGCGGAAATGCGCCCGCCCAGCAGCTCTTTCGGCTCGGCACAGAATACAGCACGGTCGCCCGGCTGCACCAGCTCTTTCACGGTCTGACAGGGGCAGCCGACGTCAACCGTCATTTTAGAGATAGCAGGCACTTTCTCTTCCCGGACATCCGGAAATTGAGGCGGCGTACAGCACACAACGCCGGTCAGCTTTTGCTTTCCATACACCGCCATAGCCGTGCCGGGCATAACGCGGCGGTCCATCCCGCCGCAGCGGTCAACACGCAGAAAACCGTTCTTTTCAATGCCGGTGACAATCAAGCCAATCTGGTCAAGATGTGCGTCCACAAGGATGTGCGTTTCCGCGTCAGAGTTGCCCATCTCGGCAGTCAAATTGCCAAGAACATCCGTACCCGTTTCGGCGTAGGGGGCAAATTCTTTTTCCGCCGCCCTGCGCGCACCCGTTTCGTCGCCGGGGGTTCCTTCCGCCCGGCAAAGGCGGAAGACAATCTCTTTCAATTCTTGATTCATCTTTATTTCAGTCCGTTCACAATCTCGCGGAAGCGTTCGCCGCGGGTTTCAAAATTCGGGAACATATCAAAGCTGGCGCAGGCCGGGGAAAGCGAAACAATATCGCCGTTGACCGCGTTTTCGCGGCAGAGGCCGACTGCTTCTTCCAGCGTTTTCGCATGCAGAATCGTGGGGTTCCCATCCCGGTACCCAGACGCGGCTTTCACCGCCGCCTCAATCTTCGGCGCGGTTGCACCAATCAGCACCAGAGTCTTAACCCTATTGACAATCGCCGGGCCAAGGGGGTCGAACGGGATTTTTTTGTCGTAGCCGCCGGCTATCAGCAGAATCTTCCGGTCAAAAAGGGAAAGCGCTCCG
The DNA here is from genome assembly GCA_023417635.1 of Bacillota bacterium. GTDB lineage: Bacteria > Bacillota > Clostridia > Oscillospirales > Acutalibacteraceae > Thermocaproicibacter. The sequence continues at coordinate 2,967 of JAEZFF010000051.1, forward strand.
TTAATGGTGCGGCTCGGCGTTGTGCCAATGGAGTCGTTATAATAAGAAACGCCGTCCAGTTCGCGCACAAACTCGTTGCGGTGCTCCACACCGGGGAAAGTCCGCGCTACATCCTGCACTTCACTGGCCCCTGCAAGGCCCCACACCGCGCAGATGGCGGCAAGGTAGTTTTCAATGTTATGCAGGCCCGGCACTTTAATGCTGGAGACGTTCATGACGCGAATTTCCTTCCCCGGAAGAGTGAGAAAAATTTCGCCCTCTTCGTTCATCCAAGCGCCTTGTTTCACCGGGTGTTTGCGGCTGAAGAAGAGCGTTTCCCCGCGTGTATCCTCGGCGAAGGAAGCGGTAACGGCATTGTCTGCATTCAGCACGGCGCGCCCAAAAGCATTCTGGTGCAGGATGATGTTTTTCTTTGCGTCAATGTACTCCTGCATATCGCGGTGAATATCCAGGTGGTTTGGAGAAAGGTTCGTCACAACGGCGATATCCGGGCTTCTGCGCATGGAAATAAGCTGGAAGCTGGAAAGTTCCGCCGTCACAATGTCATCCGGGCCAATTTCAGAAAGACGCGGCAAAAGCGGCGTACCGATGTTCCCGCCGACGTGAACCTTTTTTCCGGCGGCTTGCAGAATTTTAGAGATAATCGTCGTTGTTGTCGTTTTTCCGTCACTGCCGGTCACGGCTACAATGCGGCACGGGCAAAGATCGAAAAAGACTTCCATTTCGGAAGTGACGGCCGCGCCCCGCGCGCGTGCTTCCTCAAGCTGCGGCAGGAAAAACGGCATGCCGGGCGTACGGAAAATAACGTCTTCGTTCAGGCTTTCAAGGTAGTCTTCGCCAAGGACCAGCCTGACACCCAGTTTTCGCAGTTCTTCCGCTGTGCTGCCAAGGCGCTCCTCAGTGCGCCTGTCGCGCCCCGTAACCTGCAGGCCGTGCTGCGCAAAAAGCTTTGCAAGCGGCAGGTTGCTGCCGCCAAGGCCGCAGAACGCAACAGTTTTGCCCTGCATGGCATGGTAAAATCTCTCAGCTGTCATGGAAAACAATTCCTTTCTGAAAAGAATACTTAATATCTTTCCCGCCAATCCTTTCTATTATACGTTTGCGGGGCAAAAATAGCAAGGCAGAAGGTGCGGCGGCATACCTTTCCGGAGAAAACAAAAGGGCAAAAAAAATCCCGGCCGAAGCCGGGAATCTGTATTTTTCTGTCTTTGAACCTTCACCCCATACGGCGGCCAAAGTAGTCGCTTACACGGCTGGAAGGCATTGGCTGTGCATAGCGGAAGCCCTGTATTTTGTCACACCCGCATTGGCGCACAAAATCATCATGCGCCTTCGTTTCCACGCCTTCCGCTGTAACGCCAAGGTTAATGGACTGAAACACTTTGGTCAGCTGGCGGATTACGGTGCTGCACTTTTTGTTCTGCACGGAATCCCAAATGAGGCTTTTGTCAATTTTGACCACGTCAAACGGCATATCAATTACATGAGAAATATTGGAGTATCCGGTTCCAAAGTCGTCCAGCGCAAACTGTATTCCCGCTTCGCTCATAGTACGGATTTTGTCACCGATCTGCTGGTAGTCTTTTACCAGGGTGCTTTCGGTTACTTCCAGCAAAATGCGGTTGGGCGAAATCTCGTTCCGGTGGATAATGTTCAGCAAACGCGCGTCGACATTGTCCTGCATCAGCTGCACAACGGAAAGGTTGACCGAGATGGAGTCAATGTCGGAGCCGCATTTCAGCATGGTATGAATATAATGCGAAACCCTGTCCAGCACCATGCATCCAATCTCGTTAATCAAGCCGTCCTGTTCCGCAATGGGGATAAACACATCCGGCGGCACAAAATTGCCATTTTGGTCACGCAGACGCAGCAGCGCTTCCGCTTCCGTAAAATTGCCGTCATCAACATTCAGCAGCGGCTGGTAATAAATCAGGAATTTGTCATCTTTCAATGCGTGGTAAATCAGGTTCTCAATTTCGCACCTCTGCTGGAAACTTTCGTTGCCAAGCGGCAGAACGAGCGGGCCGGTATCTCCTTTTGACGCCAACTGGGCTTGGCTGCCTTCTTCAGGGGCAAACGCCACTTGGGGCATAAGAACACCTCCATGCTGCATTTATAATGTTCAGCGTGCATCCCTGCCTGCTGAAAGAAACAAAAAATGAATTTGTATAGAATAATATGTTGCCTAAAAGTGAAAGCCATATTCTGTTAAAATTGTATGCTATGCATAATGTTTATCATATAATACCACATACTTTGCCAAAAGTATAGAGTCTGCTTACAAAAATATTTCCTTCTCGCCATACTTTTTTCGCGAAGCCACAGGATGTATTTTACGCAGCACAACTTTTTCTTAGCGTATATTCCCGCTGTGCGCAGAAAAAATAAAATGAGGTGAAAAAAATGACGAGGAAAAAAGGCTTTACCATTGCCATCGTGATTGTTGCCATCATCCTGGGAGGAACGGCAATCTACGGGTTTGCACGCGCAGCCGAATACCAGCGCGACCTGCAGTACGGTTACCGCCGTGCGCTGAATGACCTGGGCGACCATGTGGGCAACATCGAAACAGCGCTCGACAAATCCGTTTACGCCAACACAGTATCGGAACAAAGCCGCATCGCAGCGGGCCTCATGCGCGAATCAGGCATGGCGAAGTCATCGCTGGCCGTGCTGCCCGTGGGCGACAGTTCATTAGATAACATCAGCAAGTTTATAACACAGGTCGGCGATTTTTCCGCTTCTATGGAACGAAGCATTTCTTCGGGGCAAAAAATAACGCCGGACGAGTTTAAAACCATTCAAAGCCTTAAAAACTATTCCCAGAAACTTAACCACGGCATGCGAACCGTCGACATTGACTTCAGCGGCACCAAAACTTTTCGCGACGCCATGAAAGAAACCGCGCAGGATTTCAGCAATTTCCCGTCGCTGATTTACGACGGCCCTTTTTCCGACAGCGTCATGAACCGCAAGCCGCAGCTTTTGCAGGGAAAGGCCGCAGTCCTGCAGGGGAATGCCCAGAATATTGCCGCCGATTTTTTGAATCTCCAGCAAAGCAAACTGACCCATACACAGGACACCGCCGGAACCCTTCCGACCTACAATTTTACCGCAAACAGCGGAGCCATCAGCATATCCGTTACCAAAGCGGGCGGCTTTGTTTCTGAAATGTCAAACGAGCGCAGTATCGGCGAAGAAATGCTCTCCTATTCGGATTGCTCCGCGAAAGCGCGCGCATTTCTTGACTCCCACGGCATCCGAAATATGAAGGAAAGTTACTATATTATGCAGGATGGCATCTGCCTCATCAATTTTGCCTATGAAACGAACGGCATTCTCTGCTACCCGGACCTTGTAAAAGTCGGCATTGCACTCGACAACGGTGAAGTTGTGCGCTATGAGCCAATGGGCTTTCTGATGAATCACCGGGAACGCAGTGACCTGACGGCTAAACTTACGGCGCAGCAGGCACAGAAAAGTGTAAGTTCCAACCTGACAGTGAGCCGTTCCCGCCTTGCACTGATTCCAATCGCAGGGAACGGAGAAAAGCTGACTTACGAATTCCTGTGCTCCGGCAAAAACAAGGAGCGTGTGCTTGTCTATATCAATGCTTCCACCGGGTATGAGGAAAACATTCTGATTCTGCAGCAGACCGACCGCGGCATCCTCACGAAATAGCAGGCGGCACCTTGCTTTCTTGTACTCTGTGCGCTATACTTTATGGCAACAGATTGTAAGAGAAGGTGCTTTCATGAAAAAAGTAGACTGTGAACATTTTTGCAGATTTCTCTGCCCAAATACGCTCACCGCGCATGGCGATGACCTGTATTACTGCATCAGCACTGCAGATATAAAAGAAAACCGCTACCGCAACGATTTATATCTTCTGCGCGGCGGGAAAAGCCGCCGCCTGACTTCAACGGGCGACATCGGCGCTTATTCGCTTCTGCCCTCCGGCATCGTTTTTGCCAGCCTTCGGGAAAAGAAGGATAAGGAAACCGCCAAAAAAGGCATCCCGCTCACCGTGCTGCAAAAACTGCCTTACGACGGCGGCGAGGCGGAGGAATTTCTCCGCCTGCCGTACAGCGTGACGGATTTCCGCTTCCTTTCGGAAGACAAGTTTTTCTTTGCCGCGGACATTTCGCACGAGTACGAAACTGCCTTGGCCGAATGCAAAGGCGACACGGAAAAAGCTGCGGAAAAGATGAAAGATGCCACCGACTGCCGCGTGCTGGATGAACTGCCGTTCTGCTCCAACGGCAGAGGTTACATAAACGGGCACCGGAACCGCCTGTTTTACTGGGAAAAGGGGAACGTAAAACCCGTAACCGGTGAAAATACTGAGGCCTGCATCTTCGGCATTGCGCCCGACGGGAAAAAGCTGTGGTACGCCGCCACGGACTTTACGGGGTGCGCACCGATTTATGACCGCCTGTATGAGTTGGACGTGAAAACACTGAAAGCAAAGGATATTTCTGTTACAAAAGAAGGCCAGCACGGCGCCGTAGTTCCTCTGGAAGACGGCAGGCAGGTCGTTCTTGCCATTTGCTCGGACCGGCATTTGCTGAACGAAAACATGAAAGTTTTCCTCCGCGAAAAAGGGAAATACCGCACCCTGTACGATGGCGGCGCACATGATTTTTATAACTCCGTCGGCAGCGAAGTGAAATCCGATCGCCGTATGCCATCTGAGCCGATGGTTATTGGGAACAATGTTTATTTTCTCGACACACTTGACGACAGCACACAGATTATCTGCCTGGATATTGCCACTGGCCGTATTTCGCCGGTTACAAAGACCCGCGGCAATATTATGGATGCTGTCCTTTACCGGGATGGGTTCGCCATCATCGCCATGCGCGACGGCGGCGGCAGCGAGATTTATACTGTTTCCAGCGACGGCAAAGAAACACAGCTGACCGATTTCAACGTTGATCTCTGCGCTGAATACGAATATTCCGAACCGGAAGACCTGTATTTCACAAACAGCCGCGGCGAAACGATTCATGGCTGGGTTATCCCACCCGTGGGGAAAAAGGACGGGAAAAAATACCCGGCAATCCTGGATGTTCACGGCGGGCCGAAAACTGTTTACGGCAACTGCTACTTCCATGAAATGCAGTACTGGGCAGGGCAGGGCTACGCAGTTATTTTCTGCAACCCAACTGGCGGCGACGGCAAAGGCAACCATTTTTCCGACATCTACGGTCATTACGGAGAGCAGGATTACCAGGACTTAATGGACTTTGTAGATGAGGCGATTAAAAAATACAGTTTTATTGACAGTGACCGCATGGGAGTGACCGGCGGAAGCTACGGCGGCTTCATGACGAACTGGATGATTGGCCATACCGGCCGCTTCAAGGCTGCTGCTTCTCAGCGGAGTATTTCAAACTGGATCAGCTACCATAACACCTCAGACATCGGCTATTTCTTTACACCCGACCAATGTGGCGGCGACCCGTGGAACGGCATGGAAAAAATTTGGGCACAGTCCCCGCTGAAATATGCGGATAAGGTCACCACGCCGACTTTGTTCCTCAACTCCGATGAAGATTATCGCTGCCCGCTTTCGGAAGGAATGCAGATGTTTTATGCCTTGCGTGCACATAATGTTCCGACACGGATGGTGATTTTCCATGGCGAAAATCATGAGCTTTCCCGCAGCGGCAAGCCAAAACACCGCGTGCGCCGCTTAAAAGAAATTACCGCATGGTTTGACAAATACCTGAAAAATACTTAAAAAATTAAGGCCGCTGCGTTCTTGCAGCGACCTTGTTCTTTAGAAAAGGATCGGATAGAAATGAAAATTCGTAACGCGGAACCCGGCGATTTTGAGTTTGTTCACCAGCTTGTTCAGCAGGTTCATACTCTTCACGCAAATTCCCGCCCAGATATCTTCTACAACGTTGACCCCTTAACGCAGCAGGATTATCAATCATTCATTCAAAATGAAAATGTGATTGCACTTTCTGCTGTTTCAGCCGGAAAGGTCATCGGGTACGCCTGTGCCGAGCTGCGGCACGCGCCGAAGGACCCGATTCTAAAACCCCGCATTGTGGCACATCTAAACGTCTTGAGTGTTTCCCCCGATTTTCAGAAACATGGTGCCGGGAAAGCTTTGCTTCTCGCGGCGGAAGCGGAAGCGCGAAGGCGAGGCGCTTCATCAATGGAATTGCAGGTGTGGGCATTCAATGAAAATGCAGCTTCCTTTTACCGTCGCCTCGGTATGTCAACGCGCAGCACCATGCTGGAGCAAAAATTGTAATTTTCGGGTTTCTTTCCTATTTGGCAATCAGAACAGCGTCTTCTCCTTCTATCTTATTATGAAAAATCGATTGTGCTGATAACTTTTTTCCACGTTCTCTGGGCCGTCATAAACTGTGCATAATGCCTTTTTACATTTTTACAGTATTTTTCAAACTCTGTCGAAATGATTAAGAAGCGCTTGTCATGAAAATATTCCGCCAGTTTCGGGAGCGTCGTTGCCAATGCTCCCCGTATTAGCTCCGTCTTTTGTTCGTATTGCTCCGGTTCTGTAATATATATCAGCAATGGTTTATACCGCACCCAGCCAATGCACGCTTCAACAAATCGAGTATCCACAGACGGCGAATCGCCCGTTATTTCCGAAAGTTGAATGGGGAGCACGCCGTCCAGCAAATGCTGGTAAAACGAAAATCCATCATGGAATGTGTAGCACGGTATTTTTCGCACCACACGGTCTTTCAGCATTGTGGAAAGAAAGGTGTCTTCGCCCCGCGCGCCGGGCGGGTTAAAAAACGGCAGAGTGCGCTGCGGCCGTGTTAAATTAACACACAGGTTTCCGCCGGAAATAAATCTACATCCGTTAACCAACGGCACTTCGGATGCTTGTCCTTTTAGAAGAACATCTGTCGAAGCATATGTAACTCCACCGCAGTCCATCAGTTGTTTTATATTTTTCCAGTTAATAATTTCGTTGCTGATTGCCTCAATAAACAGTTTAAACTCCTGTTCGCTCAAGGAATCATTATAAACAATCTGTGGGATTGGTGAAATATATCCACAGTGATACCCGTTTGTATAATCGGCATTTTGTATTTCCTGAAGATGTGTGAGAAGGACCTGCTGTCCGCTCCAAAGACAGATATTGTGGTTATTTGTTACAGCCATTGGATATTCATCATCGTCAAGAAAGAGAATATAATCCATATGGTTTTCAATTGCAGCATATAATATTGCATTACGTTTTCCCGCATAACCTGTTCCGAATACACTTTTTAATTCGTTTATTGTAAATTTATCATTATGGATCAGGTTTTCCATACTTCTCGATGTGTTTTTGACACCGGAGAAAACGATTTTATCAAATGCGTCTACAATCTCTTGGCTTAAATTTGTGTAGTCGGTCGAATGGGTATTGTGGTAAACCAAATCGTACGAAACAAACAGATTTAAGCTAACTTCAACATCTTTTGGAAGTCTTCGTTTCGTGCCATCCCAGGTATTAATGTATGCCGCTAGGACTTTGGGGAAATTTTTTCTTCCTGTTGCAAAACCTATTCCCAGTTTAATTTTGCGCATTTGTTTTTCTCCTCTTTTCTGTTTTTTTATGGCGACTCCGTTCAAAGGCATTCAAAGTTCCTTTTTCAGCAAAAGCTGCATCTGAAGCAGCTAAATTGTGCCATAATTCGCCATATCGTTTTTTTGTAGGATTTTATACATATTGTATATGTATATTATACCATATAAATATAAATAATTCAACGCAGGCCATAATTTCATGAAATGACATACTAAAAGACCGGATTAGCAGCCAAAAAAAAAGGAAAACAGAGCCGCTGCAAAAACACAGCGACCCTGTTTTCCCAGAGCCTAAGTATTATTGTAATAATACCATAAACAAAAAGAAGACAGCGTGAACTGTCTTCTCTCAATTCAGAATTATGTTGGCACCACCTATTGTCCCGGGCCGTTACCAGCCAAGTATCTTCGGCACAAATGAGCTTAACTTCCGTGTTCGGAATGGGAACGGGTGTACCCTCACCGTAATCAGTACCAACTTCAGGTTTGTGCCCTGAAAACTCAATAAAGCTAAATGAAACAGAAAGCGGGAAACTTGAGCGCCAAACCAAACTTATGGTCAAGCTCTCGACCTATTAGTACTGCCAAGCTGAACACGTTACCGTGCTTACACATGCAGCCTATCAACCT
>JAEZFF010000096.1 GCA_023417635.1 Bacillota bacterium
GCCGGTACTGTCGGAAGTTAAGTAGACCCTTTTTGCCCCTGCATTTTGCAGGCGGTGTTCCGCATAGGCAACCATATCCCGCCCCAGGCCGCCCTTGCGGTAGGGGGCAGAAATGTATACTTCACGCAGGAAGCCGTAGCCCGGCTTTTCACACCAGTCGCTCTGCGGTGTGTCCACCTGGTACTCGATGAACCCAGCGGGAACACCATGCACCAGCAGTATCTCGAGCGGAGCTATCTTCTTTTCACAGAGACGCCGCATTTCCGAGCAGACATCCGCAGCTTGCTCTTTTGTGCAGGTTATGCTTAAGTCCTGATTGAAATAAGAATAGAACAGATTGACTAAATCTTCGGAATCCGCTTCCAGGAACGGCCGGATTTCATAGTCTGGGACATCGTAGACGTAAATCTCTTCGCCTTCCAGTGTTTCACCGGTTGCGCGGAAACCAAAACGCTCATAAAGATTTTTTGCCGGGGTATTTTCCGGAATAACGGAAAGCGCTATTTTATCACAGGAATAACGCCGCTCCATGTCATCGGCAATCAGTGCAAGCGCGTGTCTGCCGTAGCCGTTTCCTTGGTATTTATGGTCAATCATGAGTCGGCAAAGTTCATAGCAATTCAGGTCTTTACTAAAACCGTACATGGCAAAACCAACAGGCTTGCCGTGCTGTTCAATCACTCTTGTTTCCCAACCGCTTTCATAAGCGGCCTGCGCTATGGAATAGGCGTTGGAAGCGACAAATTCTTCGTCCAGAGTAGGCATTCCGTTTGGGTTCGTTGTCAGCAGAACGACCTGCTCCCAATTTTCTTCTGTTAATTCAGTCAATTCCATTAGCAGTTCTCCTTTGCAAAGTAATCTGTTTTTCGGTAATTCTCATTGCCAGTTTATCAAATCTATGGATGAAAATCAATACGGATGGTCGCATTTTGCTGAATCAGTCGCTCTCCGGTGCATTTGCGGAATCAACGCACGGAATATCTTTTGCCGGAATAATATGTTTTTGGTGCCGTGCAGGAACTGAACCATGAATTCTACAGGAGATGATTTATATGAAAAAGAAGCTGTGCGTATTTCTTGTGTGCGCCGTTGCACTTTCCTGTCTGGTTACAGGCTGTGCGGGCGGTGGGAACGGCGGAGAACAGCCTATTAAGGTCGGCCTGCTGTATTCGCTCAGCGGCGTAACATCCGTCAGCGAAAAGCAGCTTTACAATGGAACAAAACTTGCCATAGATGAAATCAACCGGAACGGCGGTGTCCATGGCCGGAAAATCGAAACCGTCTTTGCCGACTATGCCTCTGACCCGGCCAAAGCGGCCGACAAGGCCCGCAAACTGATTCTTGACGACAAGGTCATCGCTATGATAGGCACCTGCTCTTCTTCAGCGCGCAAAGCCGTAAAGCCGGTTGTGGAAAGGTATCACTCACTGCTTGTGTATCCGCAGTCTTACGAAGGGCAGGAAAAGTCGAAAAACGTTGTATATGTGGGATGCATTCCAAACCAGCAGGCAGAAATTTTTGCAAACTGGCTGATGAAAAACGAGGGCAAAAAGTTTTTCTTAATTGGCTGTGACTTTGTGTACCCGCAGGTAGAAAACAAGTTGGCGAAAACATATTTTGCAAAGGGCGGCGGCACAGTCGTCGGCGAAGAGTATGTGCCTTACGGCAGCACCGATTTTTCTTCCATCCTCAACAAAATCAAAACTTCCAAACCGGATGTGATTTATTCAGAACTGACCGGCGACAGCAACGTTGCTTTTTATAAGCAGTACAGTGCTTACGGCCTGAAAGCCACCATCGCAAGCCTTACGACAAATGAAACCGTGCTGCAGTCCATTGGTACAGCGGCATCTGCCAACAGCTATATCTGTGTCGATTATTTCAAAAATGTGCAGAACCCGCTCAACAAAAAATTTGTCGCCTCCTATACGGCACAGTTTCACGACGGAACACAGCCTTCTTATGCGGTGATGGGCGGCTATAACGGCGGCCTGTTCCTCGGTGAAGCCATGAAAAAGGCAAAAGACCCAGCCAACACGCAGCAGGTGCTGACAGCTTTTCAGGGCTTGACCATTGATTCGCCATCCGGGAAAATTTCCATTGATGCTTCCAACAACCATGCCTGCCTGTACTGCCGGATTGGCAAGGTGGACGGTAAGGGAGAAATCAATGTGATTTACCAGTCTGAAAAACCCATAGCCCCAAAGCCGTAAAAGCGAAAACTGTTGTTCGGCGAGGTGATTTGAATCATGGACAGTTTTTTTGCACTGCTTTTGAACGGGCTTGACTCCTCCGCTCTGATTTTGATGGCTGCACTCGGCATGGTAGTCATCTGCGGGCTGATGAATGTCATTAACCTTGCGCACGGCGAGCTGATTATGCTTGGCGCATACACGGCTTTCTGCGTTACACAGCGGGCAGGGCTGAGCTTTGCGGCGGCTCTTCCGGCGGCATTTGTGATTTCTGCATCCGTCGGCGCGGTGATGGAACTGCTGGTTATCAAACGGCTGACCGGCAAGCCGGCGGAAACCATGCTTGCAACATTCGGCATCTCTGTTGTGCTGCAGCAAGGGATCAATCTCATTTTCGGCGCGCAGTCGCAGTATGTTGCAATTCCTATTTCTGGGAACCTGACGGTTGGAAATGTGGTGGTGCCGTACTACAGCATTTTTACTATTGTGTTTGTGGCGGCTGTTACGGGCGGCACGGTGATGTTGCTGAAGCATACGCGGTTCGGGCAGAAAATTCGGGCTGTGGCGCAGAACCGCAGCATGGCAGAGTGCCTCGGCATCAACTCGGCACGCGTTGATACACTCACTTTTGCGCTTGGCAGCGGCCTTGCCGGGCTGGCGGGAGCGCTGGCTGCTCCCGTAAAAAGCGTTTCGCCTTTCATGGGCGGGCCGTACCTCATTTATTCCTTTATGACTTCTGTAGTCGGCGGTGTTGCCTCATTTTTCGGAACAACGGTCGGTTCGCTGCTTGTGGGGGAATCCACCGCCTTGCTGGGAGGAGTCAGCAACGACGTGGCTGCGTCCATCTTCGTGCTGCTGATGATTATTGTTATTATCCGCTTCAAACCGCAGGGCCTTTTTGCGAAAGAGAGGCGGTAGCATGGCACGGCTTTCAAAAATGCCGGCAAACCGGTACATTGACTTTGCACTGTTTCTGGTCCTTGGTTTGTTTCCTTTGGCTGGTCAGTCCTTTTACACGCAGCTTATTACCAAATACCTTGTGTTCCTTATTTTGGCCTATTCGCTTGATATTCTCTGGGGATATGCGGGCCTGATGAACCTTGGGCACGCGGTGCTTTTCGGCATAGGCGGGTACACGATGGCGCTTTGCCTTTCGGCTCAGAGCGGCATACCGGATTTTATGGCGCGCTGCGGCGTTACACAGATGCCCCTTTGGCTGAAAATCCTTTCCAACCCCGCAGTAGGTATTCTTGCCGGAATCCTGCTGCCAGCGCTGCTGGCGTGGCTGCTTGGGCGCTTTTTATTTT
>JAEZFF010000076.1 GCA_023417635.1 Bacillota bacterium
ATTTCAGCCAGCAGTTTGCATGCAAAAAATTCATGGTTGGAAACTTCCGGATGCGCATGAATCTGCTTTGCCGCATCTCGATAGGTCTGCTGGTTTTCATCAATGTACTGCAAGGTTTCTTTCGTGATTTCAGACATAATAACTTTCCTCCTGATTTTTATAGAAATCAGCCGGAAAAGCTCAGCATATTCCCGGCCGTTAGCTGGCGGATTTTCTGCTTACCAAACGGGGACGGCAGCGCCCTTATAAATCTCATTAATTATCTTTTTAGTTTCATCGGTCTGGTAGACTTCCAAAATCTTTTTAAAAACCGGTTTGTCTTTATCCTCCGGACGAACCGCGATGATATTAAAATAATTTTTTGCGGAATCGCCCTTGGAACTTTCACGCAGGAGCGCATCCTTTGCCGGGCTTAGGCCCGCGTCTGCTGCGGCGCCGGTATTGATGCAGGCAATATCCACATCACCAAGGGAGCGGGGAATCTGCACGGATGCCATCGGAACAAACTGCAGATTTTTCGGGTTGGCGGCAATGTTTTTCGTCGTTGGGGTTACCTTATCTCTGCCGTCAAGCTTTATCAGGCCGGCAGTTTCCAGAAGCACCAGCGCCCTGCCGCCGTTCGTTGCGTCGTTCGGGATCGCTACCTTTGCATTGCTTGGCGTTTTAGAAATGTCTTTGATTTTTTGCGAATAGATACCCATAGGGGCGATGAAGGTGTAGCCAAGAGAAACCAGGTTTAGACTGCGTTGCTTAATGAAAGTCTTAAAATAGATCTCTGTTTGAAATGCGTTCAAGTCGATTTCCTTATCCGCAAGCGCCTGGTTCGGCTTAATATAGTCCGCAAAGCTGACCGGTTTCAGCGTGATATGATACGGCTTCAGCCGCTGGTTCATGCTGTCCCAGAGTCTAAAATCTGTCCCGTTCACACCGACTTTCAGTGTGACGGGCTGTGAAAAATCTCCGCCCGCAGAAGATGCCGAGCTGTTCTGTGCTGCCGGCGAAGACGAAGCCGAAGATGAGCCTGAGGAAGAGCAGGCAGTGGCGCTTAAGGCCAGAATGCCGGCAAGCAAAATCGAAAACAGTTTTTTCATAATGATTCTCTCCTTCTGAATTTATGGATTGATTAGTGGCTGAGCTTACGATAAATAAAATCTCCAATGCCCTGAATCAGGTAAACAATGGCGACAATTACAATGATTGTAACGACCATGATGTCCGACTTAAAGTACTGGTAGCCATAACGGATGGCGAAGTCCCCAAGGCCGCCGCCGCCAACCGTGCCCGTAATGGCGGAAAAACCAATCAGCCCGATGATGGAAAAGGTAACGGCAAGAACAACGTCTTTGCGGCCTTCCACAAGAATCACTTTACGGATAATCTGCATCGGCGAAAAGCCCATGGACTGGTAGGCTTCCACCACGCCGCTGTTCACTTTTACAAGGGCAATTTCAACCTGCCGGGCAAGGTACGGCACACAGGCAATGATGAGTGGAACAATGGCGCCTTTGACGCCGATGGTTGTGCCGACAATCAGCCGCGTTAAATCGGGAATGGCAGCTATCAGTATTACAAAGGGAATCGACCGAAGCGTGTTGACAATTTTTGAAAGGACCGAGTAAAATTTCTTGTGCTCAAGAATATGGCCTTCCGATGTGACGGCAAGGGCTACTCCAATCGGAATACCCAGCAGTGCGGAAAACAGGGCGGAAACGGATACCATAACAAGAGTATCCTGAAAGGCCTGAACCATATCCGGGAAATACTCAATTACGTTTGGAATCAGGTTACTGAGCATTCCGTATCACCTCGACTTTCGTATTCAGCGATTTGTAATATTGAATTGCGGCGCGGATGTCTTCTTCTTTGCCGAGAAATTCCACCAGCAGGCTGCCTACGACGGTGTCGCTCAGGTTTTCAATGTTGCCGAAAATGATATTGACTGTGACATGGTAGTGGGTGGAGAGGTAAGATAAAACCGGCTTTGATGTTACCTCACCGAAAAAGCTGAGCTTATAAATTGCGCCCTTGAACGGGCTTAAATGTTCTTCAATGGATGTGCTCCCAATGGTGTGCGAAATGAATTCTCTGCCAACGGCGCTTTGCGGATTGGTGAAGACGTCAACGATGCTGCCCTGCTCGACGATTTTTCCGTCGTCCATGATTGCAACCCGGTTGCAGATGCTTCGCACGACCTCCATCTGATGGGTGATTACCACAATCGTAATTCCAAACTCATCGTGAATTTTCCGCAGAAGCTGCAGAATAGACTGTGTGGTGTTCGGGTCAAGCGCCGATGTCGCTTCGTCACAGAGAAGAATCTGCGGGTTGCTGCTGAGCGCCCTTGCAATCGCCACGCGCTGCTTCTGGCCGCCGCTCAGCTGGTTTGGGTAAGCGTGCTTTTTCTCCGAAAGGCCTACGAGGGAAAGCAGTTCATCTACTTTTTGGTCGATTTGTTTTTTGGGGACCTTCCGGTTTTTCAGCGGCGCGGCAATATTTTTATAAACATCAATACTGTTCATCAGGTTGAATTGCTGAAAAATCATGCCGATGCTGCTGCGGGCTTCCCGAAGCTGCTTGTTGGAGATATTCAGTAAGTCAACTCCGTTTACTGTGACCGTGCCGGAATCCGGCCTTTCCAACAGATTAATAATGCGTATCAATGTGCTTTTCCCGGCACCGCTGTACCCAATTACCCCAAAGATGTCGCCTTTGGCAATTTCCAGATTGATGTTCTGCAGTGCCTTTACATCTTTGTCTTTTGTGTGAAATGTTTTATTAATGTTTTTCAGACTAATCACTGTACCGCCGCCTTTTCGATAAGATTTCTGTGTCTTTCGGGGAGCAACTGATAAAGCAGGCTTTCCAAACGAAAGAATTCCTTCTTTTTCCTATGCCGAACCGATTCTTTCCAGTTTTCAGCTGCTCTGTCAGTTTCAGAAAGTCCAAAAGTCTAAAATTTTAGCATACCGGTGTTCTTTTCCTCCTGCCAGCGTCTTGAGACGCAGCCGAAGGCATTCGTGATTCCAGAAAAAGCATTTTCAGCATCTCTTTTCAAATAAAATTTGTGTTCCTGGCCAAAACAGGTGTGCGTTTGTAATCTCGATTCTTGAAAAAGGGTATAAAAAAAGCCGGCAGGCTTTTGGCCTGACAGCTTTTCGTCGGTTTTAATCGGTGCCTTAGACACCCGAACTTATTCCAACAGCAAAAGGAATCTGGCCATGCTTCATTTTAGACATGCCGCAGCACATGATGCACATCGAGCACATCATGCAATCCATTTTGCTGTTGTTCCAAATCTGAGTTTTCATGGCCAGTTCCTTCTTTCACAATGAATAGTAGTACGATAAATTTGATGTACATTATAATATTCCACTTTGCTTCGTTTGTCAAGGCAGTTTTAAACATTCAATGTACTTTTTTAATTGGCTTCCGGCCCGAGCGAACGGCTGACGGCAATTCGGTTGACATTAAGGCGAAATAGGTCGTTTAGCCTTATCAGCAGGCCAATAGCAGGTCCCCAAGAAGGAAAAATCTGCGTTTTGTAAACAATCGGGTAATATTCGCGCAGCTTGATCGTAAGTCCGACGAATTAATGTTTCGCCTTATTTGTTCCCGGTACGAAATCGGGAGCATCATTTTTTACGGGTGGTCATGACTTTACGTCCTTCAGGCAGCTCCCATTTCATTGCTGCAAACAATTGTATAATATGCACAAATATTTTTTAAATTCCTTATGACACTGTTTGTAGTAATTGCATAAAATAATATTGACGAAGTTCCCACTAAATGATATTATTGTAAAAGATACAAGTTTTGATAAAATTTTCAATTTTAATTTATGAGGCGACAACGATGGAGCAATATTATGCGCATTCGCCAGATGGAAGCGGTGAATGGGAAACAGTTGAGCACCATTTGAAAAGGGTTGGGGAGCTGTGTTCCGGCTTTGCCCAGAAACTGCAGTGCGGCGGGTTTGGAAGAATAGCCGGATTGCTGCATGACGCAGGGAAAAACAGCCAGTTATTTCAAGAAGTGCTGCATCGTCAGCGGATAAACATAGACCACGCTGTGCCGGGTGCTGTTCTTGCGTGTGCTTTTGGAAAAGAAAAGTCGGCGCATACGCTCGAAGTTATCATTCGGGCGCATCACAGTTCTTTGCAAGAGGACGTTATGCCCACCATTTTGCAGGCAATTCGGGGAGAAGCGCGGGAAGTTCCACCGGAAAACAAAGTGCTTTCGGTCTGCGGCAAAGAGGAATTTCTGCAGCTAATGCCGCTGGTTCAACAGGAAACCGGGCTGAATCTTCAGCATGACACGCTTCAGAAGCTGCCAAACTTGGATGCCAGCCCGGACAAACCCCTTGCGCAGATGCTACAGACGAGGATGCTTTATTCCTGCTTAGTAGACGCGGATTATTCGGCAACGAGTGAATATTACGAGAAAGATTATCTGCAGAAGACTTCGGGCGAACCGCTGCAGCCACCAAAATTATTGAAACGCCTTCAGGAGCATCGCGACGCGATACGCGCAAGTTCTACATCAGACAAAAAGCTCAATGCCATGCGGGACGATTTATACAACAGCTGCATTCAAGCGGCAGAGCAGAGCCCCGGACTTTTCACACTAACAGCGCCAACCGGGCTGGGAAAAACGCTTGATTTGCTCGCATTTGCGCTGGTACACGCGGAAAAATGGGGAAAAGAACGCATTTTTGTTGTACTGCCATACCTTTCGATTATTGAACAAAATGCAAAGGAGTACCGAAGCATTGTACCCGGAATGCTTGAAAGCCACAGCCAGGTAAAGGCAACGGATAAAACGCGCCAGCTTTCCGAACGCTGGGGAGCGCCAATGATAGTGACCACCACGGTGGGCTTTTTAGAAGGCCTTTTTGCCTGCCGTGCACCGGACTGCCGCCACCTGCACCAGATTGCAAACAGTGTAGTCGTTTTGGATGAAGCGCAGAGCCTGCCGCCCAGACTGCTTGATGCAACGCTGCACACCCTGCAGGAACTTTGTGAACACTGCGGCTGTACGGTAGTGCTGTCTACCGCAACGCAGCCTGCTTTTCAGTACCGCCGGAATATGCAGTGGTATCCGCGGGAAATCGTTCCGGACCCGCAGAAGCTTTTTCTTGCGGCACGCCGGGTAAACGTTGAATGGCGGGTAGAAAAACCCACGCCGCTGGAACAGATAGCAGATGAAATGGCGGAGCTGCCGAGCGTGTGCGCCATTATGAATCTGCGGCGCCACGCACGCAAACTGTACAGTCTGCTGAAGCAGCGCTGCGGTGAAGACGAGCTGTTCTTTCTTTCCAGCGATTTATGCCCTGCACACCGCGAAAAAGTGCTGGATGAGGTGCGCAGCCGCCTGAAGCAGGGAATCCCCTGCCGGCTTGTTTCCACTCAGTGTATCGAGGCTGGCGTGGATGTTGACTTTGCGTGCATGTACCGTGCGCTGGCTCCGCTTGAGTCTGTGATTCAGGCTGCGGGCCGCTGCAACCGCAACGGCGGTTCCGGCAAACTAGGCCAGGTAACCGTCTTTGTGCCGGATGAACCGGGCCGCCTTTACCCGGACAGCTGGTATGAAAACGCTGCAAACAAACTGCGCGTAATGCTTGAAAACCATGACGTTGACCTTTGCAGCCTGGCAGACATTGAGGAATATTACCGCCGCGTATACTCCGACGCGCCGGAAGATTCGGAAAAACTGCGCAATGCGGTAAAACAGCTTGACTACCAAGGGGCAACCGACGCGTATCACGTGATTGAACAAACCGGCTGTAGTGTAATTGTTTCCTATTCGGGAGAAATGGAACTGTTTGCTGAAGTTCGAAAAGAAGCGTTTGCTCATGGGCTTACCTCGGAACTCCTTGCACGGGCGCGCCCAATTACCGTAAACACTTTTGACAAAAACGGTGTGGCAGAATGCTGTGAGCAGCTGCCGCAGTTTGACTACCGCGGTCACCGCCTTTCGGCGAAAGATAGCACCAAGGAGAAAAGCAACACCTTTTTGCTGGACCAGCCAAAATGCTACAGTGACAAAACAGGGCTGGATTTTTCGGGTGACATCTCATTTGAAAGCAACTTTTAAGATGGAAAAGGAACAAAAATAAGGAGGAATATTATGGACGATTTGCAAGACCAGGTCATTGAGGTTTGGGGCGATTTTGCCTGCTTTTCCAGGCCGGAAAGCAAAGTGGAACGCCTTACATACCCTGTGCCGACACCTTCTGCCGTGCGCGGAATCCTCAGTGCCATTTATTCAAAGCCGCCGGAATTTTACTGGCAGGTCAAAAAAATTGAAGTACTGAATCCGCTGAACTATGTGAATTTCAGGCGGAACGAAGTAAAGTGCAGAATGGGAACCAAACCTTTTCTTGTGGAAGATGTGCGCACACAGCGGCAGACGGTAGCGCTGAAAGACGTTCGTTACCGGATTACCGCACAAATGGTGCCGCGCCCCACATTCGCTGCCGGACAGAAGAGGCTGCTTCCTCAGTTCGAAAAACGTGTGAAGCACGGCCAGTGCTTTTTCCAACCCTCGCTTGGCCTGCGGGAATTCCCGGCTTATTTCAGTTGGGGCAGCAGCGGCAAACCTCCGGTGCAAAACCTGAACCTCGACTTGGGTTATATGCTTTACGATGTTTTTGACCTGCATGACTTTGAGGTGCGAAAAAAATGCAAGCCGAGTGTTTCTCTGTTTCATGCGCAGGTGTGCGGCGGAGTGCTGGAGGTTCCGCCCTATGACGACGCACGGGTGCTGAAACCGGAAGGAGATGTTCGGGTTGCTGACGGAGCTGTATGAATATGCGCAGAAGCAGGGGTTGACGGCCCGGGCCGGTTTTAAGCCGAAGAAGATTAAGGGGTATTTTTCACTTTCCTCAGATGGAAAATTTTTAGGCATGGTTTCACCGCTGGAAGCGACGACTTTGGCGCCAGACATCGGCACGGCAGCAAACGGAACCACCAAATGCAACCTGCTTGTGGAGAAAGCAAATTTGGTTCTGCAGATTGACGGTAAGCCAAACACCAAAGTAAAACATGAATTTTTTAAGGAGGGGCTTCGCAGCGGCATGGAAGCCGAGCCACTGTTCGGCATATGCCTGAAAGCGCTGGAAAATCCGGAAACACTGGTTGCGATGCGCGCTGCACTGCCTGAAAAAAAAATTAAGCCGGGTGACCCGGTCGGGTTTGAAGTCGATGGGCAGAAGCTGGAAAAAAGCACGAAGTATTATGAATGGTGGGAAATATACCGACATCAATTTGGAGACGCGGAAAAAACGCCGACCCAGCGCTGCCTGATTACCGGGCAGCTGACAGCACCAATGCGCACTGTGCCAAAAGTCAGCGGACTTATGGCTGTAGGCGGTCATTCAGCGGGAGATGCCCTGCTATGCTTTGACAAAGATGCTTTTGCCTCTTATGGATTTGACCATTCTGAAAACGCGGTCGTTTCCGAAAGTGCCATGACGGGTGTCAATGCTGCACTGCGCAGCCTGATTGCTTTCGCGCCAATTTTATCTGGCGCTAAAATGCTGCACTGGTACAAGGAGCCGGTCAAAAAAGAAGAAGACCTTCTTGCATCGCTCTTCGGCAGCCGGGCAGCAGAAGGGAGCGACGACGAGGAGGACTACGCGCAGAGGATGGACACGGCGCTTGCCGCGGCAAACCAGCTGATTACAAGCGTAAAAGAGGGCAATGCGCCGCAGCAGCTGGAGAACCGGTACTACATGATGCCGCTTTCCGGTGCAAACGGCCGCATGATGGTGCGCGGCTGGGATGAGGGAAGCTATGAGGAACTGTACACAAATATCAAAGCATGGTATGACGATTTGCGTATTGTAACGTATGACGGTAAAGGTTGCTGCAGCTCAGCAAAGCTCTCCAAGCTGGAATACCGTCTGCTGAAACCCATGAGCGGCCAGAAAAAAAACAATGATCAGATGGCTGTTGAACTTTCCCAGCTAAAATGTCGGGCAACAAAACCCATAAGCAACCAGAAAAAAATCAATGACCGCATGGGGAAGGAGCTTGTGGGGCTTCAGACCAGGCTGCTATACAGTATCCTGCATAATGCTCCGCTTCCGGATGAGGTGGGGGAACGGGCGCTTCGTTATATCCGTTCCAATATGCTGGACTCCGGCGGCGACCAAAAGCAGGAACGCAGACCGGATCTGTATGCCTGCGAGTTGCTGAAAGCATGGATTATACGACGCAAAGAAGGAGGAGAAATCCACATGAAAGAAACAGTAAATTTTGATTACCCGAGCGCGGCTTACCAGTGCGGCAGGTTAATGGCTGTTTATGCCGAAATTCAGAAAAAGGCTTTGGGCAGCCTGAACGCAGGCGTAATTGAGCGTTACTACGCCGGCGCAAGCACTACGCCTGCTATGGTGCTGGGCAGACTTTCGAGCCTTTCTCAGTATCATCTTGGAAAGCTGGAACCGGGGAT
>JAEZFF010000094.1 GCA_023417635.1 Bacillota bacterium
GCTGCTGCCTACATGATTTCAACACTGCGGCTTGGCTGGTACAAAGTTCATAGGCCTGTTGAATATTATGCGGCTTACTTTACGGTGCGCGGCGAAGACTTTAATGGTGCAATCGTTGTTAAGGGACGGGATTCTGTACGCCGCCGTATGAATGAAATCAGCATGAAGGGCAAAGATGCCAGCGCAAAAGAGGAAGCGGAGTATGCAACGCTGCAGATTGTGAATGAAATGCTTGCCCGCGGTATAGAAGTCCTTCCGATTGACCTGTACAAGTCAGATGCAAAAAAGTTTCTTGTTGAAACTGGCAAAATCCGTCTGCCGTTTCTTTCCCTTGGCGGAGTAGGCGAAGCCGCGGCAAACAGCCTTGCGGATGCAAGAAAGAGCGGCGAAAAATATCTTTCCGTCGAAGATTTGCAGGCACGTTCCAAAGTGTCAAAATCGGTAATAGAAACCCTTTCGCAGGCCAGAGTTTTAGATGGTTTGCCGGAAAGTAGTCAAATGTCACTTTTCTGATTGACAGAGCTATTTTAGTGTGATATCATACTACCATACTAAAGCAGCAAAGCTAAGAGGAGGTGAAGCAATGAAAAAAAATAATCGTGTTACGCCGGAAGGCACAAAAGATTATCTTTTTGAGGAATGCCAGGTTCGAAGAAAAATCGAGGGCTGGCTTGCCGGAATGTTCAGTTCTCATTGCTTTCGCGAAGTTATTACGCCGGGGCTTGAGTTTTATGATGTTTATGATTCCGATTTTTCCGGAATCCCACCGGAAGTCATGTATAAGATGTCTGACTCCAAAGGCCGCCTGATGGTGCTGCGGCCGGACAATACTCTTTCCATCGCACGGCTTACGGCTGTGCGCCTGCAGAATTATCCAAGGCCGCTGCGCCTTTATTACCGCCAGCCAGTTTACCGGAATAATCCGGGCCTAACGGGGCGCAGCAACGAAAATTTGCAGATGGGTGTTGAAATGCTGGGTGCATCCGGCCTGCGTCCGGATCTTGAAATGGTTTCCATGGCGGTGGAGGCACTTTCTTCTTTTTTTCCTGATTTTCGGCTGGAGCTAGGCCACGCCGGCTTTTTTCGTGTTCTTGCGGATCGTCTTTCTACCTCGGCGGAAGTCCGTGAAGAAATCCGCAAAGCAATTGAAACTAAAAATTACACAGCGCTTTCCAAGACTTTAAGCTGTTTCCCAGACTGTACGGAGGTGCGGGCACTGCTGGAACTTCCGCATTTGTTCGGCGGGGAAGAAGTCTTTGAAAAGGCAGCGGTTTTCTGCACTGGAAGGCTGCGGAAAACGTTGGAATACTTGCACTTGATATATCGTTCCGTTGCAGAACTTGGCTTGGGTGATAAACTGATTGTTGACCTTGGCTTGGTGCAGCGGAACGATTACTATACCGGCATTATTTTCAGCGCATATGCGGAAAGTTACGGTGACGCATTGCTGCTTGGCGGGCGTTACGATAATCTACTGGAGCATTTCGGAACCCCAATGCCCGCTGTTGGGTTTGGCGTAAACGTTGACGCCATTGCACAAATTCTTTTGAAGCGCGGCGGCACTTGCAAGCAGCAGTGTGCAGAAGTATTGGTTCATGGGGAAGACGGCTATGAGGCACGGGCCATTCAATATGCAGCAAATTTAGCAGGGCAAGGTGTTTGCTGTGAGAACAGCATCTGCAAAACAGACAAGGAAGCGATGGAGTATGCGCGTTCCGTCGGAATCGGCAGGGTTGATTTTGTAGGCAGCGCGGTGCGTACTGTGGGAACAGGAGTAAAAATATGAGGCCGCTTAGGATTGCTTTAACGAAAGGCAGACTTGAAACCGACACCGTCAATTTGCTTGAAAAAATTGGCTATGACTGCACCGCGGTCCGCGAAAAGGGAAGGCGGCTGATTGTTCCTATTGGTGACGGGAAAATCGATGTTGTCCTAGCGAAAGCCGCCGACGTGATAACTTATGTAGAACACGGCGTGTGCGACATGGGCGTAGTTGGAAAAGACACCATTATGGAGCATGGCGGCAGTTTTTACGAGGTACTTGACCTTGGCTTTGGCAAATGCAGCTTTGCACTTGCGGGGCCAAAAGGAAGCAATTTTTTCAGTGGATACTCCGCAAAAACGATTGCTTCCAAATACCCGAACGTTGCGGCAAACTATTTTTGCAGCAAGGCCATGGATGTCCGTATTATCAAAATTGAGGGTTCTGTTGAACTTGCACCGCTGCTCGGTCTTGCCGATGCAATCGTTGATATTGTAGAAACCGGTACTACCCTGAGGGAAAATGGGCTTGAAGTGATTGAGAAAATCTGCAGCGTTTCAGCAAGGCTGATTGTAAATGCAGCCAGCATGAAGCTGCGAAAAATAGAAATTGAAACATTGGCGGGGAAAATGGAACGCGCTGGAAAACAGGCGGAATTAGAAGCAGGGGTGAAATAAAATGATACCGATTTGGAAGGCAAAAGATGGCACAAGCTCAAAACTGATTCACCAGCTAAAAGAACGAAGTCATAAGGCAGACCCACAGGTTGAAGCTGCTGTTTCGGAAATCATTGCCCGCGTGCGGAGAGAGGGCGACCGCGCCGTGCAAGACTATACCCTGAAGTTTGACAAAAGCCTGCCTGAAAAGACGGAGCTTTCACATTCCGAAATGGAGCAATGCGCAAAATCCTGCAGCCCGGAATTTCTCGCCGCCTTGAAGCGGGCTGCACGGAACATCCGCAGCTTTCATGAGAAGCAGAAGCAGCAAAGCTGGTTTGAAACGCAGCCCAGCGGCATCATGATGGGCCAGCGGATTCGTGGACTTTCACGCGTCGGTATCTATGTCCCGGGCGGTACGGCAGCCTACCCGTCCTCCGTATTAATGAATGCCATACCGGCAAAGATAGCTGGCGTGGGCGACATTATTATGGCTACACCGCCTGCCAAAGGCGGAAAACCTAACCCGGCTATTATGGCTGCCGCATTGGAAGCGGGCGTAGACCGCATCTTTCAGATTGGCGGCGCACAGGCCATAGCGGCTTTGGCTTTTGGTACGGAAACAATTCCGGCAGTCGATAAAATTGTTGGGCCGGGAAATATCTTTGTTGCCACGGCGAAAAAGCAGCTGTACGGTACCGTTGGCATTGATATGATTGCCGGACCAAGTGAAATCCTGATTCTTGCCGATGAAACTGCAAACCCCAAGTTCCTTGCTGCAGACCTGATGTCGCAGGCGGAACATGACGTTTTGGCTTCGGCTGTTTTGCTTACGACTTCAGAAAACATTGCGGAAGAAACCAACCGGGAAATAGAGCGCCAGGTTTCTACCCTTTCCCGCCGTAATATTATTGAGAAATCCCTGCGCGCCTACGGTGCCATTATCATCTGCAGCAGTATAGAAGAAGCGGTAAATTTTGCAAACGAGCTGGCGCCGGAGCATTTGGAACTCTGCCTGCAAGATCCCATGGAGTATCTGGGCCGTATTGACAATGCCGGCTCGGTTTTCCTTGGCAGCTATGCACCGGAACCACTCGGCGACTATTTCGCGGGGCCAAACCACGTTCTTCCCACAGGAGGTACAGCACGGTTTTCCTCGCCGCTTTCGGTCGACAGTTTTGTCAAAAAGTCCAGCTTTTTGTATTACACAAAGGATTCCCTTGCAAAAGCAAAGGATGATATTGTAGCACTGGCAGAAGCGGAAGGCCTTACGGCACATGCGAATTCTATTGAAGTGAGGGATTAGAAGTGGCGTACAGTATTAATGCAAAAATCTGCGAACTCAAGCCTTATGACCCGATTGAGGGGAATTATCGTATTCGCCTAGATGCAAACGAGTCTTTTTTGACTCCGCCGCCGGAAATTCTTGAGAAAATCAGGGCCGCTGCAGCGTCCGTTGAGTTTAACCGCTACCCGGATCCCTGTGCGCAGGAGCTGTGCGCTGCCTTTGCCAGTTATTACGGTGTGAAACCGGAAAACGTCGCAGCTGGCAATGGTTCGGATGAGCTGATTTCTGTCCTCACCGGAGCATTTTTAATGAAAGGCGAGAAAATTTTAACGCTTTCGCCCGATTTTTCGATGTACCACTTTTATGGCAGCCTGAACGAAGCCAAGTGCTGTGAACTCCGCAGAAACAGTGATTTTACATTAAATGTTGACGGCCTTATCCGAACTGTGCAGGATAACCGTGTGCGTATGCTGATTTTTTCCAATCCGTGCAACCCGACTTCACTGGGCCTTTGCCGTGAAGAAGTACGGCGGTTGATACGGTCGGTAGGCTGTCTCGTCGTGCTTGATGAAGCTTATATGGATTTTTGGAATCAGTCGCTCCTTGGTGAAGTAGACAATTACGACAATCTTATCATTTTACGTACTTGTTCAAAAGCGGTTGGTATGGCCGGAATTCGCCTTGGCTTCGCTGTTGCGTGCCAGAAGCTGATTCGTCTGCTGAAAGCAGTAAAGTCGCCTTACAATGTTAATTCGGTCACGCAGAAAATTGGAACGGCCGTTCTTTCGGAAAAGGAGTGGCTTAGGTCCTGTACCAAAAAGATTGTGGAGTCGCGCGAGTCCTTGTATGGCAAGATAAAAAAATATCAGGTGGAAAGCAAAAGTGATTTTTTCGTACCAGAGAGCGTCACAAATTTTGTTACCATCTGTTTTTCAGAAGCAAGAGATGTTTTTTGCGCTTTACTGGAGAAGGGCATTGCCGTGCGCTGCTTTGATGGATTTTTACGCATTACCGCCGGAACACCGGAAGAAAATGACGAATTTTTCCGGGCGTTCCGTGAAATTATGGATAGGCGGAAGAGATGAAAAAGATGAGGACATCAATTCAGAAGCGAAAGACAAAAGAAACGGATATTTCTCTGCAGCTTTCCCTTGACGGCGGAGAGGTTCATGTTTCGACCGGAATTGGATTCTTTGACCATATGTTAAATTCTTTTGCGGTTCATAGCGGTTTTGGCCTAGCGTTGAAAGCCTGTGGCGACCTTGATGTAGACTGTCACCACACGGTGGAAGATACGGGTATTGTTTTGGGCGATGCGTTTCGGGAAGCACTGGGGGATCGTTCCGGTATTGTGCGTTTCGGAAGTTTCTTTGTCCCGATGGATGAAGCACTCGCATTTGCTTCGGTAGACATCAGCGGCCGGCCTTTTCTGGTGTTCCACGCAGATTTCCAGCAGGAGCGAATCGGTAGTTACGATTCCTGTATGACGGAAGAGTTTTTTCGTGCACTTGCTTTCCATGCTGGCTTTACGCTTCATGCACGTGTCGAGTACGGAGCAAACGCGCACCATGAAACGGAAGCACTGTTTAAGGCTGCAGCGCATGCACTGCACATAGCGGTCGGCAGAACAGAGGGCGGGGTTCTTTCCACAAAAGGCTCTCTTTAAACAGGAGGAAATTTAATGATTTTCATACCTGCAATCGATATTAAAGGCGGTCAATGCGTACGCCTTCTGCGCGGCGACTATACAACTGCGCAGAAGGTGGCACAGGATGCCGCAGAAACGGCGCGTTCATTCCGCAAAGCAGGAGCCGAGTGGCTTCATGTTGTTGACCTTGACGGAGCGAGGGACGCTTGCCCCAAAAACTCTGAGTTGATTTTCAGAATTCAGGAAGCTTTTGGCGCTCAAGTGGAAGTCGGCGGAGGAATCCGCAGCATGGAAACGGTTGATTTTTACCTGCAGAATGGAATCTCCAGGGCTATCCTCGGCACAGCGGCAGTCAGTCAACCCGGTTTCGCAGCGGAGGCGGTACGGAAATACGGTGACCGCATAGCAGTTGGCCTTGATGCAAGAAACGGAAAAATTGCGCAGAACGGCTGGATTGAAACGACAGATCTTAGCTATTTGCAGGCGGCAAAGCAAATGGAGCAGATTGGTGTAAAGTATCTTATCTTAACAGACATCAGCAGGGATGGAACCCTTACAGGCCCCAATCTGAAAATGATTGATAATTTGAGTAGGGAAGTATCATGCGGAATAACGGCGAGCGGCGGAATTTCCAGCTTGGATGATGTACGAAGCCTTTGCCATTTAAATATTTACGGCGCAATTTGCGGGAAGGCTGTTTATTCTGGCGCCTTTGATGCAAAACAAGCGGTTGAACTTTGCAAGGAGAATACAAAAGATGATAAAGCCTGAAAATCAAGAAGAAATGATTGAACAGTTTTTTCAGAAAGCGGACCTTCTTCCTGCCATCGTGCAGGAGTACCAGACCGGCGAGGTGCTGATGCTGGCATATATGAACCGCAAGTCTTTCCGCAAAACAATGGAAACCGGCTATACATGGTTCTGGAGCCGCTCCAGAAAGAAACTCTGGAATAAAGGTGCGACTTCCGGTCATGTGCAGAAAGTCATTCGTATTATGGGTGACTGTGACAGCGACACCATCCTTGTAACGGTAAAACAGACCGGCGCAGCTTGCCACACCGGCAGCCACAGCTGCTTTTTCAATGAGATATGGAGGGATGAAAATGAATGATGTGCTAAAAGAACTTTATGCGACTGTTCTAAGCCGGAAATCTGAAAAGCAGGAAGGTTCCTACACCTGTTACCTGTTTGAGCAGGGCCTGGATAAAATTCTGAAAAAATGCGGTGAAGAGTGCAGTGAAGTTATTATTGCTGCGAAAAATGGAGAAAAGCACGAAACCGTTATGGAAATTTCAGATCTGCTGTATCATTTAATGGTGCTCATGGCAAATGAAAACATCATGCCGGAAGATTTGGAAGAAGAACTGGCGAAGCGAAGCCAAAAAACAGGCAATTTGAAAAAATTTCACCAGGTGGATAAAAATACCTGAAACATAAATGCAAGAACCGCACTGCCAACTTGGCAGTGCGGTTCTTGCATTTATTTGAAATTGTAAAATTCTTTCAGAAACCATACATCCTTTGCCTCAAATTCTTTTCCGTTCAGGTAGCTGAGAACTCCTGCATCCGTTGTAAATTTGAATTTCAGTTTATAAGAATACAGGGCCTGGTATGGGAAGCCCGTGCGCTTATTTACGGCATTTCGTCCGTATTTTCCGTCACCTGCGAGAGGATGGCCAATCGAAGCTAGGTGCGCGCGAATCTGGTGGGTGCGGCCCGTAAGCAACTCTACTTCCAGCAGGCTGAAGTCAGAACGCTCCGCGAGTACGTGGTAACGCGTTTCAATATTTTTTGAATCTTTTGTAGGTTTGTCTGAAATGTAAACGCGGTTTTGCTTTTCGTTTTTGGTCAGGCAGCCTTTCAGCGTTGCACATTTTTGTTTCATATGGCCGCATGCGACGCACAGATAGAGCTTTTCAAGTTCCCGGTCTTTTACTTTTTGATTCATGATGCGAAGCGTTTCGGCATTCTTAGCCGCCATTACGATTCCGCCTGTGTTCCGGTCTATGCGGTTGACGAGGGCTGGTGCAAACGAATTTTCCGCCTCCGGGTCATATTCACCTTTTGCGTAAAGATAGTGCTGCACACGGGCTATCAGCGAATCAAAATGGTAATTTTCATCCGGATGTACAATAAGACCAGGCTTTTTGTCCAGAATCATAATGTTTTCGTCTTCGTAAAGAATATTCAGCTTATTCGGAGCTTTCAAAAAATCATATTCTTTGGGCTGTGTCTGAAAAAATTCATCTTTCAGGTACATGGAAAGCACGTCGCCTTCCTGCAGGCGGGTA
The DNA here is from genome assembly GCA_023417635.1 of Bacillota bacterium. GTDB lineage: Bacteria > Bacillota > Clostridia > Oscillospirales > Acutalibacteraceae > Thermocaproicibacter. The sequence continues at coordinate 7,646 of JAEZFF010000094.1, forward strand.
GAGATTTCACAGCGCTTTCCGTTGCACTTAATGTCTTTTTTTCGAATACTCTTATACATCATGGACTGCGGCAGATTAGGGTATGTCTTCGTCAAAAATTTATCAAGACGCTGGCCTGCGTCGTTTTCACCGACTGTTACTGTTTTCATGAAACGGAATCACACTCCTGAACTTTAGGGTCTGCGGTTTTTCTTTTAAAA
>JAEZFF010000103.1 GCA_023417635.1 Bacillota bacterium
CTGCCAATGTGCGTACACGCCACGACCATACCAGACAGTAACGGAGATTTCACCATAATCCTTAATTCTTTTCTGTCGCAGGAAGTAAAGCAGGAAACAATTCAGCATGAGCTGGTACATATCAAAAAAGACCATTTTTATAATGATTGTATGGAAGTGGCTGATGAAGAGCGGGAAGCAAATGACCCAAGTAACCGCGCTAAAGCAGAAGCATACGTTCGTGAAATACGATAAAGCCGTCCGATATGGGCGGCTAATTTTATAGAAGGTGATATTTTGGCACGCCCAAAAAAAGAAAAGCCAAACCACGGAAAATATTTTGAGGTAAAGAAGACGATTGGCCACAAACTGGATGGCAGTCCTATTCGTAAAAGTTTCTACAGCGAAACCAGTAGGGCGGATGCAAAGCAGCAAGCTGATGCGTGGAAAATTGAAAAAGAAGTTGCAGAGCGTACAGGCGAAACCTTTATTGAGAAAAATATCGCATTTGCTACATGGGCTAAAAAATGGTTGGAAACATATAAAAAAGGTAAAGTGAAACAGCATACCTACGATTACACTTACCGGATAAACGTAGAAAAATATATGATTCCATTTTTTGGAGAGGCGAAACTGCAAGATATTACACAGACTGATATACAGGACTATTTCAATAAGTACAGCTTTCTGGCTGAGAACAATTTAAAACGTCACCGAATGATTTTGCACAATATGTTTGAAAAGGCTATCTACAATGACCTGTGCCGAAAGAATCCCGTGGTAGGGATAACTTACCTCTCAACAAAGGATAAGACCATCAGAAGGGCTTATACAAAAGAACAGGCAGATAAATTAATTGAATACGCAAAATCCCACCATGGAGGTGCAATGATTGTTATAATGCTGAATACCGGTGTCCGGCGCGGTGAATTGCTGGGGCTGAAATGGATTGATATTGATTATGAAAATAAAACTGTTTCAGTAAAGCGTTCCATTACGCCGGATACCAAAGAGCCACAGGATGGTGACGTAAAAAGTGATACATCCTATCGGGTAATTCCTGTAAGCGATGACTTCCTAGAATGGCTAAAAAAGTTGCCGCACAAAAATGATTATGTGATACCCGGTAAAACTGTTTACGGGTATATGTCTATAGATGGCTTTGAAGGCCGTTATAAGCGTTTTATGGAGAAGGCAAGTGATGACCTCGGCATACCTTATTTGGTACCTCACGAGCTGCGGCATTCATTTGGAACCATACTCCGTGAAAACGGCGTTGACATTTACACAATTTCTCATGTCATGGGGCATAGCGATGTTGTTGTAACAGACAAGATTTACGTTCACAATGACATAAATGTTTTGCGAAAAGATATGAAGCTGAATGAAAAACCCGGTACAAGTGTCGTACAAATGTCGTACGGGCGGAAATTCCGCATTAAGCGGGTACAAAAGGGAAAAGAAAAAGGCCACACAAACAACTGAATAATTCAGTGTTCATGCGGCCTATGGGCTTTGGTGCGCGAGATGGGACTTGAACCCATACGTCATACAACACACGCCCCTCAAACGTGCCTGTCTGCCAATTCCAGCACTCGCGCATACGCTGCCGTTTTTCAAAGGCAACATTGGTATTATATCACCGCGAAACCGAATTTGTCAACCATTATGCGCTATTTTTTATAACTCTGAAGTGATTTTTGTAAATTCGTCGAAAGTAAGCAGGGAATTCAGTACCTGAGGCATGGAATTTGCCGAAAGATGTTCTGGAAGCCCCAGCCGCAGCAGCAGGGCCCTTCGTTTCTGTGCACTCTGCGGCCCACCGGAAATCCCCGCAAAATAAAGATCCGTTTTTGTAATCTGCCGCCCGGCAGGCTCGTCATTTGCTTCCGCCGACACGCCGGCTCGCTTCAGGGCTTCCAGTATCACCCCGGCTGGAACGCCTTCCACACCGAGTTTTCCTTCTTTGGAAGGTTTGGGCTTGCGCTTTTCTTTTCCAAAAATATCGGGGATATAAGCATTCTTGATTTTTTCCGGCGGGATGCAGCTCATGAGGTAATGGCGGATTAAAAAGCCGGCAGAATCGCTGTCGGTCAAGACAACAAGGCCGCGCGTTTCAGCCAGACGCCGCAGAAGCGCCATTTGGTCCTTATCCTTGAAAATACGAAAGCCATCAGTTTCAAGAATCATCCCATCAATAATGGAAGAAAGTTTGATTTTATCGTATTTTCCCTCTACTATGACTGCTTCCCTGACGTGAATCAATTCATTTTCTCCTTTTCGGTAATCCAAATAAGATTGGCTATCAGCTTTTCCATGGCAATACGCCGGTCACCGCGGGCGCTCTTCAGCGCGTAATCGGTTTCAAGCAAGGCTCGCAGGCTCTGGTGCAGCATTTCGTCCGAATACTTCTTTACATCCCGCTCCGCATTGGTAAGGCGAAATTCCTTGCGGGCATAATCGTAATGTTTGGCAGGTTCCATGGCAGAAAACCCGCTCTGCAAGGAAACCTTTACACGGTACAAATCCAGGTACGCGCCCGAAAGTACTGAAAGTACTGAAACAGGTTCTTCATTCTGATAAAAAAGCTGGTCGAGAATCTGATAGGCCCGGTCGCTGTTCCCCGCAAGGATTGCCTTGGAAAGGTCAAAAACGCGTGCCTCCATGTTCTGCGTTACAAGCTTATCTATCGTCTGCGCAGTAATTTCACCGCTTCCAGTGTAGGCACACAGCTTTTCCAGCTCATTCAGCACCGTCTGCATATCGTTGCCGCAAAGTTTTATCATGCGGCTGGCATTTGATTTGGAAATTTCACATCCGCGCTTTTTTACGCCGGAGCAAACCAGTTTTTCCATCTGCTGCGGCGTTCGGCGGCGAAGCGGCACCAGCATACCGGATTTGCCCGCTTTTGTAAGAAATTTCTTCCAGTTCTTGTCGCGCCGCTCGTCAAAATCGAACGAAAGCAGGTAGAGAACGAGGACACAGCTTTCCGGCAGGTCAGCAAGAAGTTCCCCCAGCTTTTCCGGTTCTGCACCATGCATAGCGTTTACGTCCAGATTTGCAACGGCAACACATTTTCGCTCTGCCATAACGGGCAGGGCTTCTACCGCTGCGGCAATCTGATCCATTCCGGCGTCGCCGCCGTCAAACTTTTGAAGGTTAAAGTCTTTGGGGCCGCCGGCGCATACTTTCCGCATCAGCTTCTGCGCATAGTAGCCCACCATGTATTTTTCTTCCCCATACAAGAAATACATGGGTGCAAACTCAGATTTTTCAATCTGTTTTTTCAGTTCGGTTTCCGTAATTTCCGGCATTTAGCGCTCCCTTCCAACCGCAGCAATACGGCCATCTTTCAAGGTCAATACGATATTTCCATACCCAGCCGTCCACACTGCCCGGGTCTTTTGTATTTTTCCGGATGATTTTTCCAGCATTCGGCGGCTCACGGAGTATAGGTTGCAGGCTGGGGAAACCTCCTCATTGCCGGTTGGGTTGTCGGTAACAAGAAAGTCCGGCTGGTTCCAGTCCTCCGGCAACTGGCCGCTGCCGACGCCCTTTGGGACTAAAACGATAGTGACTCCGCAGGCTGTAATACGCGCGGCAGCAGCTTTTTTGCCATAGCGCGTTTCTATTTTCACATTGCTCCACAGGCTCATTTCCGCTCTTGTGGCAAACGGTGTACTGTGGGTGCTTTTTGCAGCAGCTTCCTGCAGGTAGCCATCCGCAGCACTTTTCTGCTGTGCGGCAAACTGAACCGGTAAAAAGCGGTCAGCGGCCTCCGCCGCACAGGAAAACTCGTCCCGCTGCTCTGTAAGCACTTCAAGGCAGTCAAGCCGGCCGATGCTTTCGCTGTTCAAGCAGGAAACTAGCCCCGCCGAATTATAGTCTCTGCACCCAATAACCGCTGCGTGACCGCCGCGGGTGAGCACCGCGGAAACCCCGTCGCCTACATCCATCACAGTTAGGCGGGTCACATCCTGCCGTGAAAGCTGAAAAGAGAAAATACCCGTCACCAAAAGAATCACGGAAAGGCAGACTGACTGCGGGAAAAGCCTTTTTCCTTTTCCCAGTGCAAACGCCACGGCCAAAAGCAGGATAGTGCCGGCAAGCCACAGCGTCACAAATCCCTGCGAAGCCGAGATACTGGCAAACGGCAGACTGGCAATCCACGCGGCGCAATGCTGCATATATTTTGCCGTAAGTCCTGCTGCAAGCGCGAACGGCTTAGCAAGGAACGTCTGGGGAAAAAGGCCAAACAGTGCCGCAGCCGCACCGGTTACAATCAGCACTGTGGATGGGACAAGTTCCAGCAGGTTTGCAAGGGGCGCCGCGAGCGAAACTGTTCCGAAACTCAGCAGTATAATTGGCAGAGTAAAAAGCGAAGCGGCGGCGGATGTAGCAAGGATTCCGCTGACAGCGCGCACAAGCGGGCTAAGCCAATGAACCCGGTCGAACTTCCGGTTCAGAAAATTTGCAATCGGCCCGGCACAAAGCACCAGGCCAAGCGTTGCAAAAAAGGAAAGCAGCAGTCCGATGTCCGCAGCGGCGTAAGGGTTTGCAAGACAAAGAAGCAGTGCGGCAGTACACAGGGAATTCAGCGGGTCGGCCCGGCGGGAGAAAAACGGTGCGGCAAGGCACATCAGACACATCATGCCGCTGCGGGTGACGGAAGGTACAAAACACGTTACCGCCATAAACCCGAAAACGCCGAGCGAAGCGGTAATTGCCGCAGTCCTTTTCGGCACACGCAGAAACAGAAGAAGGAAAATCAGCAGCTGCGCTATGGCAGACAGATGCAGCCCCGAAACGGAAAGAATATGCGAAATGCCGTCCGTTCGGAAATCTGCGGCGGTTTCTGCGGAAAGGCCGCTTTGCTCGCCCAGAAGGATACCGTTCACAAGGGAGGCTTCTTCCGGTGGAAGCAAGGTTTTCACCGACTGCAGCAGCTTTTGACGCATCCGCAGCGCATAATAATACGGCGGCTTCTCGGCAGGCGGCTGAACGGTTAAGCCACCCTGGCCCTGCGCATAAGCAGACATCATAATCCCTTTTGACGCATAATAACCGCGTGAAGAAAAAGCCTCGCCGCCCGATGGAAGAAAAAAGTGAAAGTTTCCGCTGATCCGCGAGTACGGCGCAGCGTCAATGCCATTCTGCGAAGAAAGGCGTACTTTAAACCCAGCAGGCACCCCCGTACCCGCAATTTTATCCACACGGATGATGTAGTACCAGCGGTTATACTTTTTCTGCGGCAGCTCACAGACCGTACCCTGAACCGCCACGGTTTTTCCATCCAGAGTGCGGGGCGGCTCTACAGCGGCGTGCGAATAAATGCAGAATGCGCCAAGTGCCGCCGCTGCAGTGATGCAGGCCAGCGGAAAAACAACGGCGCGCCGGGTTCTCCGCCAAAAAAGGGTTGCCGCAAATGCGGCCAACAAAACCCAGAACAGCACTGCCGAAACTGAAGCGCCAAAAGAAACAGCGGCCGCCAGCGTCAGCAGATAGCATAAACCCACCAACACAAGCGGCCGCTTCATAGAAATTCCCCCGAATTTGCAGATTGCCTGAAATTACTTCTTGAAAAGCGGCAGCGGCTCAAGGTAGATAATGTCCTTGCGGTCTTTTGCATCGCCTTCAGCCAGTACAGCAGCACGGCCTACAATATTTCCGCCGTACAGGCCGACCAGCTTTTCCATAGCGGCAAGGGATTCGCCGGTGCTGATAACATCGTCAACAATCAGCACACGTTTGCCGCGCAGGAGTTTTTCATCTTCTTCGGAGAGAAACAGCTTCTGCAGGTGATCCGTTGTAATGGACTTAACCTCAACGGAAATTGGGTTGCGCATATAGGCCTTTACGCTCTTACGCGCAACAACATATTTTCTGCAGCCCTGGCGTGCCATTTCGTAGCAAAGCGGGATACCTTTTGTTTCCGCCGTTACAACAACGTCATGCTCCGGGCATTTTTTCAACAGCTCAGCCGCTGTTTTTTCGGTAAGCTCCACATCGCCCAGCATAATAAACCCAGCAATATCAAGGTGCTCGTCAATCGGGCAAATGGGAAGCTGACGCTTGCAGCCGGCAATCGTCATTTCATAGTATTTTCCGCTCATCAGTTCAAAACGACCTTTCAAAAATCAATTCGGTAATCTGCCGGTTCTCAGCCGGGAGGCCACTTCATAGAGCGCCCGCCAAGCAGGTGAAAATGCAGATGCGGCACCGTTTGGCCGCCGTCTTTGCCTACATTGCAGACAATGCGGTAACCGGAATCCAGATGGTTTTCTTTTGCGAGTTTTGCAGCTATCTCATAGATATACGCCACAATCGAACTGTTCTGCGGCGTAATTTCCGCCACAGAGCCAATATGCTCTTTCGGGATAATAAGAATGTGCACTGGAGCCTGCGGCTGAAGGTCATAAAACGCCAAAACCTTGTCGTCTTCGTAAGCCTTGCGGCTCGGGATTTCTCCCTTGACGATCTTGCAGAATACGCAGTCCATACCGAACCCCCCTTTGCATTATGAGTTTGAATTGCTCAGATGCTTTTATTATAGACTTATTTTATCATGTCCGCAACGATTTTTTCTGCTGCGGCAAGGGCTTCATCCAGCTTGGAAATGTCCTTGGCACCGGCCATGGCACTGTCGGCCCGGCCGCCGCCGCCGCCGCCTGCAATAGCTGCAACTGCGCGGACAATTTTGCCCGCATGCGCACCTTTTGCCTGTGCCTCTTTGCCCGCGCAGGCTGCGATGTTTGCCTTTTCGCCATTTACGTCAGCTAATACGGCAACGCAGTTTTGGGAGCATCCCAGCAGTTTGTCGCACATAATGCGCAGCATCGCCGGTTCTACGCCGTCCACCTCTGCGGCAATCAGCTTGACACCCTTTACGTCATGAGCCGAATGAACAAGGCTTTCTACACGAACATCCGCCAGCCTTGAGTTCAGCGATTCGATTTCACGGTCTTTCGCTTTGAGTTCAGCCGTCACCTG
>JAEZFF010000095.1 GCA_023417635.1 Bacillota bacterium
AATGCCGGATTCTTCGAAAGAACGGCGGAAGTAATCTGCAACATCGTTTTTTACGCCCATTGCGGCAAATACGATTGCAAAATTACCGTTTTCTGCTCCAGTGATTTTGGCCTGTCTTGCAATCTGAACGGCTAGTTCATTGTGCTTCATGCCGGAACCGGAGAAAATAGGGAGTTTCTGACCGCGAATCAGTGTCATCAAAACATCGATTGTAGAAATGCCGGTGTTAATAAAGTTTTTTGGGTACAAGCGGGCAACCGGATTAATAGGCGTACCATTGACATTTGCCCGCTTTACGGGAAAAATATTGCCAAGCCCATCAATAGGCCGGCCAGCCCCGTCAAATACGCGCCCGAGAATTTCAGGAGAAAGGGGCATTTCCATGGGGTGTCCCATAAGCCGTGTCTTTGTATTCGTAAGTGAAATTCCACGTGTGCCTTCAAAGACCTGAACAATAATCCGCTTGCCGTCCATTTGAACGATTCTGCCCTGCCGCATGGTGCCGTCGTCCAGGCGGATGTCAACGATTTCCTCAAAAGATGCATTCTCTACATTGTCAAGGATGATCAGAGGGCCGTTGATGTCTTTCACTCCAACGTAGTCTATAATCATGTGCTACCGCCTTCCAAGATTTATTTTAATTAAGCTGCGCAGGCAGTTATGCGGATACAATGGCTGCCAGGGTGCTGTCGATTTCTTTTATATAATCGTCAAACATTTCAAGTTTATTGTTTGGAATGTCATACTTCATTTTTACCAATTTATCGAACAAACCAGTGTGAATAATGCCCGAAATTGGTACGCTTGCCGAAATAAGGCTCTTCGATTTATGGTACAGGTGGAGAATAACTTTCATCATCAGCTTCTGCTTTTCAAGCGGCACATAAGTGTCTTCCTTGTGGAAGGCGTTTTGCTGCAGGAAACCAACGCGAATTACACGCGCAATTTCAATCGTAAGTTTTTGGTCATCCGGAAGTACATCCGAACCAATCAGCTTTACAATTTCCATCAGTTTGTTTTCCTGCTGAAGGATTTGGTTAATCTCTTTCCGGTACTTAATAAAGTCTTCTCCCTCATTTTTAATAAACCAAGGGTCAAGGTCGGAAAAATATTCGCTGTAGCTTTGCATCCAGTTGATTGCCGGGTAATGTCTTGCATACGCAAGGCCTTTATCCAGGGCCCAGAAGCAACGGGTAAAGCGCTTGGTATTTTGTGTAACAGGCTCAGAAAAATCAGAGCCCTGTGGCGAAACGGCACCAATAATTGTAACGGAACCGGTTTGGCCGTTCAGTGTCTCTGCCATACCGGCGCGCTCATAAAATTCTGCAAGGCGGCTTGGCAGGTAGGCAGGAAAACCTTCTTCAGCAGGCATCTCTTCCAGACGGCCGGAAATTTCCCGCAGGGCTTCGGCCCAACGGGAAGTTGAGTCGGCCATTAGGGCAACATGGTAACCCATGTCGCGATAGTATTCGCCAAGTGTAATTCCGGTATAAATTGAAGCTTCACGGGCAGCAACCGGCATATTACTGGTATTTGCAATCAGTACGGTTCGGTCTGTCATAGGCCTGCCGGATTTTGGGTCAATTAACTCCGAAAATTCGTCGAGCACCTGGCTCATTTCGTTGCCACGTTCTCCGCAGCCAACGTAAATGATAATATCAGCATCGCACCATTTAGCAAGCTGATGCTGCGTCATGGTTTTTCCGGTGCCGAATCCGCCAGGAATAGCTGCAGTCCCGCCTTTCGAAAGCGGGAATAGAGTGTCAATAACGCGCTGACCGGTTATCAGCGGAATTGTCGGCTGTTTATGCTGCGCAACCGGGCGCGGAATTCGAATCGGCCATTTTTGGCATAGGGAAAGCTGGTGAACAGCGCCCTTTTCATCGGTTAGCTCAACAACAGGGTCTTTCACATGGTAATTCCCGTTTGGCATAACTTTAGAAACAGTGCCTGAAAGGGTAGGGGAAACCATGCATTTGTGGCGGATAGCCGGTGTTTCAGGAAACTCGGCATAAATATCTCCGCCTTTCAGCTTATCACCGGTTTTTACAGTCACCGTGACATCCCAGTCACGGTTTTCATCCAAAGACGGCACACTGCTTCCGCGGGAAATAAACGGTCCGCTCTGTTTGGCAATTTCTTTCAGCGGGCGTTCAATCCCGTCGAAGATGTTGTTCAGCAGACCAGGACCGAGGGTAACATTCATAGGGCTGCCCGTACCATAAACAGGTTCTCCCGGATGCAGGCCGGTTGTTTCCTCATACACCTGAATGGTCGTGATTTTGTCGGAAACACCGATGACTTCACCAACAAGGCGTTCATTGCCAACAAAGACCATTTCCATCATAGAAAAGCTGCGCGAATTACGCACAGTTACAACTGGGCCATTTATTCCGAAAATTAAATCTTGTGTGTTCAATTACTTCATCTCCGATGCAGAAATCCGTATCAAACGACGGTCAAACCAGAATGGGATTCAAAGTAGGCGTGCTGGTCTTCCAAAAGAGAATCCAACGTTTCATCCACAAGAATTCCCATCTCTGGTTGAAAGGCTTTGATTCCGCCGATTTCGATTGTGCCGTCCATTTGAAATTCACAGTCAAACCCAAAAGCTTTCCGAATGGCATCTTCATATTTTACGTCATCGGATTTCAGAAAAATCGTAACACCTGGCTGCCCAAACACTTCGGCAAAATTTTTTGAAGATTTTTCAAGAAAAGCGGCGTAATCATTGCTTTTAACAAATTCATTCAGCTTATCGGTAACGTGTGAAAAAACTTCTGCCGTTATTTCGCTTCGTCTTTTCAGCAGCTTCCGGCGGGCATCCATTTCACGCTGAGCATTTTCCTGGGAAATCCGGCTGCGCATCTGAGCCAGCTCTTTTTGAATCATTTGGTAGCATTCAAGCAGAACCTGATTTTCAGTTTCTTGCAGTTGTTTGCTTTTATATTCGGCTATTTCTTTTTCAATCTTCTGGCGCTGTTCTTCAGCGTAATGATTGATTGCAGCCGAAAACTTGTCTTTTTTTTCTTCCAAATCAGCCATTGTGGCACCTCCGTTCTTCTGGTCAGCCGTTAAATTTTCACTCCGATTGCTTCACGGACATAACGCGTAATGGTATCTTTTGTGCAGCCTTTTCCGTGGCGGTCGGGTATCTCGACAATCAAAGGACGGCGGTGATTCAGCTTGATATTGTAAATCAGAGCTGGGCACAAAGCCATCAATGTTTCCGTTATGAGAACAACGGCTACGTCTTCCTGGCTTGCAGCATTCTGAAGTGCTTTCTGCACTTCATCCGCTGTGTGTACGACAACTCCGTCTATACCGGCTAAACGCATACCTACCTGTGTATCAACATTGTCACTGATCAGATAAAAGCGCATAGTACGTATCTCCGTTCCCGAAATTTAGACTTTGGAAAGCATCATCATGCCAAGCAGCAGGCCGTAAATTGCAATGCCTTCGCCAAGGGCTACGAAAATCAGAGCCTTACCAAATACTTTCGGATCTTCACCGGTTGCACCAATTGCTGCCGGAGCGGAAGCTGCAACAGCAATGCCGCCGCCAATGGAAGCAATACCATCTGCAATGGCGATACCAATCATCGAAAGGCCTTTATCATTGGACTGAGAAGTCGTCGTTGCGGGAGCTGCTGTCGTATCAGTCGTTGCAGCGGAAGCAACGGCAGGGACAGCAAAGGAAATAACGCAAACTGCGGCAAAAGATACTACCTGAGTAATAACAGCCTTTTTACGGCTTGTACCCTTTTTCACAGAATGAATCGCATAAGCTACCGAAGCGATAAGAAATACGATGGGCAGGCAAAGAAAAGCAATGTTCATAATTTTTTCCTCCTAAAATTTGTTTTAAAAAGATATAAAAGATTAAATAAAAGAAAACGCAAATTAAGACTCCTGAGCGACTATTACAGGAGTATAAGGCCGACCTGAGCCATCATAGAAACGGCTGAACAGTTCGTAAAACTCGAGTCTGAGGGATTGAACACCGGAAAGAAGACCTTCCAGTGCGATAACGAAAGCATTTCCTATAATCAATGTAATAACATAGCCAATACCACCGGCCATTTCGGCCAGCTGGAAAATAACTATCATCATGCCAGCATGCACTAGAACAAATGCTCCCACGCGGATAAAGCTGATGGTATTTGACAAATAACTCAAAATATACTCGAAACACATAAAGAAATTCTGCAAAATGGTTTCGCCCCAGTTGTCTGGTCTCCAATCGGGTCTTCCTTCCAAATAGCCCCCGATTATATCCTGAAACATCATAGATATAATTGGAATAATGAAAAAAGCTACAACATAGGCAGGTGTTACAATATTCCTGCCAAACAAGGCCGGCTCCCCGATTCCTGCAAGAGCAGCCACATAAAATACAAGGCCGGCTACACCGTTTTGACTGAACAAACCGCTTGTGTAATGCCTGCGCTTCAGAGAAGCAAAGATGTTCGTTAAGATGGCAAGCACCACCATAAAGATACCAAGACCAACAGCAAAATAAACAATGCTCATAGGGTTTTCCATAACCGAAATCGGTTTTTTCGGAAGTTTCAGAAGCCCAAGATAGAGCGGATCCAGTGCATGTTCGAAGCCAAATGCAGAACCAAAAAGTGTTCCCACAATCGCCGATGAAATTCCGCATGGAACCATTACTCGACCAAGGCCGGACTTTTTCTTTTTCCAAAGCAGCCAACCCAAAAGCGCAATACAGAGTCCTTGCCCAAGATCGGCAAACATAAGGCCAAAGAAAATGAAGTACGTAACAGCAACAAATGGTGTTGGGTCAAGCTCATTGTAAGAGGGGAGGCCATAAACATTAATGAAAAACTCAAATGGCTGCCACAGACGCTTGTTGTGAAGCTTAATTGGCGGCGAATGGAGCAGCACTTCAGGGTCGGCGGCATCATCAAACGCATACTTAACGGTTTTCAGCGTGTCAAGCTGTGACTGCACCAGCTTTTCTTTATCAGCAGGGATCCAACCAGTGAGTATGAAACTGCTACCATAACGTGCCGCATAGCGGCGGATGCTGAAATAGGTATATTTTTCTTTCAGCCAAATGTAAACCCCTAAAAAGGTCTGCCGTTCTGACTTCCAATAATGCTGTGCATCTTCGCTGATTTGCTGCATCTTTTGTTTTTGCTGTTTTTCATCCTGAGCGAAATCCTGAATTACTGAGGAAATTGTTCCGCTGTATTCCTTGAGTGAGACCTGTTCAAAACTTAGGCCTGAAAAAATCCGGTCAATTTCCTCAATCTGTTCATTCGGTGCACAGTACATACCCCAATAAAAATTGTTTTCCAGCTTGGCGGGAAAAAATGTGATATATGGGTTGCTGCTGTATATTGGCTCTGAGAGTTTTTGAAAACTTTCTTCTGGAAGAGAGCCAAATCGTGTTTGAATAAACCGGCAGCTTTTCAGTTCATCAAGGTCAATACTAAGGCCATCAAAATGGCTCAAAGCTTTCCTGTGAGCCTGATCCTGCTGAATTTGCTTTTCACAGTTTTGACGTTCTTGTTGAAATGAACGAATCGAGTCTGCAAAAGTATTGACGTATGCAGACCAGTCCTTTACAGGAAGGACCGCTGCTTGTGGGTAACGGATTTCAGCAAGTCCCTTTTCCTGACCAATAAGTTTCAATGTGTCTGAAAGCAACGTAAGAGACTTTTCATAGGGGTTTGTGTCGTTCATCGGAGAAAAGCCGGTGGTATCAGAATAAAACGAAAGGGCATTATCCGGATGGAAGACACCTGTCTGACCCAGCACAGTAGTTACACTGTCCAATTCATCAACGCTGCCTATCACATTTAAAACTTTAATTTTTATAACGGACACGATTTATCACGCCCTTTCCTGCTTTTTAGAACTGTAATTTTCGGAAAAGCGTGGCCGTTCCATAATTAAAAATTTACGGATTTGCTCCGGTGGCAGTTGGTAGCGCTTGCCTTCGGTAACAGTAATAATATTCTTAATTTCAATTTCACTCAGCGTAATGTAGGAAGCTAAAACGACCGGTGGGTAAATAGAATAATGAATATAATGCCGGCAGAGTTGGTACCTCATGCGTTCTGGAATATCGTCAAGGTAAGCATACTGCAGTTTCATAGCACGTTTGCCCACATCTGTGCATAAAATTGCATTCTGAATTTCTGTCTCGGTTTCGCCTTTCAACATATTTTCCATTACATCTTTGCTGAAAGTGCCAATCGGAAGAAGAGCCTTTTCCGTAGTTTTAGCGTCCGCACCATAAATGATTTTCATACGAACGACATGAACATAATTTACAAGATCCAAGTGCGAATTTAAAATATCCAGCAGTTCTTTTTGCCCTTCACCAATGGAATGCTTCTTAATAAACTTCAATACTTCTGCGTAAAAAAAGCGGTATAAGGCATTTTCCATTCCGGTGTAATCAATCCGGCCGTCATCCGTTCCCAGAAAAGGCTCCAAAAGTTTTTCATATCGTGTCCCGGTAAGAATGTGCTTTAGGTCGGCGATACTTTTTACTTCTGTTAAAGCGTTAAGATCCATCTTGGAACTATGAAGAAGATACGGTGGAAAATAGTAATTACGCTTTTCTGCATTTTTCGCATTTAGCAGTATGACGGTGTGCAGGAGTAGATGAATTTCATCGCGCAGAATGATGACATGCGAAAGACGGACATCCGTTTCCGCTTCGTATTTGCTAAGAGAAATATAGTCATTCATCAGTTCCTGTTTTAAACTGGCTTCCAGCTGTCCGCGATGAATTTCACTTTCTACTATTCCGGCCAGTGCATGACTGTAGATGGTGCTGTTTTTTAAGTAACCTGCAACTTCACTTACATTCCGGCATTTCAAAAGTTCATTATAGTCATTTTGGGTGAGCCGCCTTCCATACATAGTGCGTGCTTTTGCAAGAACAACATTGGAAGACAGGAAATCAAGCATTTTAAGAAATGCCCCCTATCATTCGGTCCATAATGTCCGAAACCCACTCTTCACCCTTTTCAGCATACAGACTGTTCATTTGCTCCATAAGTTGCTCGTTCTTTTTATTCTTTTCTTGCCAGGCTTCTTCAGCGGCTTTGCGTTCAGAAGGTTCGTTTTTGGCAATCCGCGCTCTGGCCCTTTCCAGATAACTGTTCCGAATTTCTTCTCTCCGCTTAGCGACTTCTTTTTCCGAGTCAATTTTTTCTTGCTGAGCAGAGCTGGTTATTTTTTGGGCATTGTGATCCATTTCCACAATTTGTTTCATTAGATTCTGCATGATCAGCACCTCCGTGCCATATTTAGATTTTCATTATAGCCCTCTGATGTAAAATTTCAAGGAAGGTTATTGTTAAAAATGAGGGAAAACTATCTCAACTTTTTGTACATTATTAGAATACCAGCACATATCTGCCAATATGTGCTGGCTTTAAACATTAAATACAATTAATTTTTAAGGCTTTGAAGCGGAGCAGGAAGCCGCCCACCACGGTTAATAAACTTTTTAGGAGAGTAACGGTTTACTTCCATAACAGGCCCTCCGCCGAGAAGACCGCCGAAATTTAATTCATCGCCCGCTTTTTTACCGATGGCCGGAATAAGACGCACGGCGGTTGTTTTTGTATTGACCATACCAATAGCAGCTTCATCTGCTATAATTGCAGAAATGATTTCCGGCGGAACATCACCTGGTATTACAATCATGTCTAGCCCAACGGAGCATACAGCCGTCATGGCTTCCAACTTGGTAATAGAAAGCGAACCGCAGCGAGCCGCGTCAATCATGCCAGCGTCTTCGGTTACCGGAATAAAGGCGCCGGAAAGCCCACCAACATGGGAAGAAGCCATAATGCCGCCCTTTTTCACAGCATCATTCAGCAGGGCAAGGCACGCTGTTGTACCGTGCGCACCGCAGCTTTCCAAGCCCATCTCTTCCAAAATATGGGCAACCGAGTCACCCACTGCAGGTGTTGGTGCAAGGGATAGATCTACAATACCAAATGGAACGCATAGCCTGCGTGAAGCTTCCTGCGCAACAAGCTGCCCCATGCGAGTCACTTTAAAGGCAGTCTTTTTTATAATATTTGCAACTTCTGCTATATCACAGTCACCGGCTTTTGCAATAGCGGCCCTTACTACACCTGGCCCGGAAACGCCGACGTTAATTTCGCAGTCTGGTTCGCCAGTTCCATGAAAAGCACCTGCCATAAATGGATTGTCTTCCGGGGCGTTGCAGAAAACCACAAGCTTTGCTGCCCCAACACTGTTCTGGTCTGCTGTCGCTTTTGCTGTGTCGAGCACAACGTGCCCCATTTTCGCAACAGCATCCATATTGATGCCGGCTTTGGTGGTGCCAATATTTACAGAAGAACAAACAAGGTCTGTTCGGCTCAGAGCTTCCGGTATACTCTGTATCAAAGCATAGTCACCCGGAGCAAAACCTTTATGCACAAGGGAAGAATATCCGCCAATAAAATTCACGCCGATTGCTTTTGCAGCTTTGTCCAGTGTGAGCGCAAATCGTACGGGATTTTTGCCCGGGCAGGCAGCTGCGACCATGGAAATAGGCGTTACGGAAACGCGCTTATGTATAATCGGGATCCCGTAATCTTTACTGATTTCTTCTCCGGTTTTTACCAAATTTTCTGCATAGCGGCAGATTTTATCATATATTTTGTCACAGGCTTTTTCAATATCAGGGTCGATGCAGTCCAAAAGCGAGATCCCCATTGTAATGGTGCGAACGTCAAGATTCTCATTGTCAATCATGTTAATCGTTTCAAGAATATCATGCGTGTTTATCATTTCAGCTGAATCCTCTTTCTCCTTAAGATAGATTACCCACTGTACTAAATACGATGCATGGCATTAAAAATATCTTCATGCATAACATGCACATCAAGATTCATTTTTTTACCGGAGTCGGTCAACTCATCTGCAAGCTGGCTGAATGGAACCGAGCATTCTGAAATATCTACAAGCATTATCATTGCGAAAAGATCCTGCATAACAGACTGCGTTACTTCGGTAACATTTACCTTATTCTTAGCGCAGAGAGTGGAAACACGGGCTAGAATTCCAACCATGTCTTTGCCAATTACGGTTATTACAGCGCGCATCATTACAGCCTCCAAATTTCATTTTGTATATATATAGATTATTTTTTATTATGCGCGGGAACGGCTTTTTTGTCAAGTATTCACGAATTCAAAGGTACATAATGGCAAACTGCTAAAAAAAACAAAAGCGATGTTTCTTGAAATCTCTCTTTTTCATCTATAATAACGCTGTGCAATATGCTAGTATTAGATAATAGCAAAAATGCCGTGGAGAAAGGATGTAAATACTTTTTTGAAAAACAAACGGCGGCAGCTAGCCAAATGGAGGCAAAATGAATGAATTTTAGATATGAAGCGGACAGCCACATCCATACTGATTGCAGCAGGGATGCTGTGGATACCGCAATGATGATGTGTGAAAATGCGGCGCGACTTGGTTTTTATGCAATCACAATAACAGATCACTGTGAGTGCAATGTGTTTAAAAGTGAAGGGTATAACAAGACAATTCTGCAGTCTTATTTTGAGGCAAAGAAGGCGGCAGCAGCTTTCGGCGGCAGGCTTCATGTTTTTACAGGCGTGGAGCTGGGGCAGCCAATGCAGAACAGCAAAGCGGCAGAAAAAGTTCTTAATTCCTGCGACTTTGACTTTGCGCTGGCTTCCGTACATAATGTAAAGGGCAAAGAGGATTTTTACAGTCTTGATTATTCAAAGGAAAATGTAGATGAACTTCTGACACAATATTTTGACGAAATTATGGAAACAATAGAGTGGGGTAAGTTCGATGCTCTTGCTCACTTGACTTATCCGTGGCGTTACATAGAAGGGGAACATCAGATACAGATTCCTATGGAAAAATGGAATTCGCGTATCGACGAAGTCCTGCGTGCGCTGATAACCAAGAAAATAGCGTTGGAAGTAAACACTTCTGGATTCCGCCAGAAAATGGGAGTATCTATGCCGGATTTTCCAGTACTGCAGCGTTACCACAAACTTGGCGGGAAGTTGGTGACACTAGGTTCAGACGCACACCGCTGGGCCGATGTAGGAGCCGGGATTGAGCAGGGGCTTTCCCTTTTGCACAAAGCAGGCTTTCATCATTTTATGATTTATTCCGCGCATCAGCCGCAGGTGCTTCCAATCGGGTAGCGGCTTTAAAAATTCAGAGAGGACTGTTGTATTATGGATCAGTTATTATCCCTTTTAAGTGAAAATGCACGCCTTACAGCAAAACAGCTTGCCGTAATGCTGAACCTTACGGAAGCCGAGGTAGCTGAAAAAATTTCGGCGTATGAAAAGCAGGGAGTTATCCGAGGGTACAAAACACTGGTCAACTGGGAAAAAATTGACAAGAACAAGGCGAGCGCATTAATTGAACTGCGCGTTTCCCCAAAGCGCGACCGTGGCTTTGATGAAATTGCAAACCGTATTATGCAGTTTGATGAGGTAGAGAGTGTTTACCTGATGTCTGGTGGTTTTGATTTGGCTGTTAAAGTTCACGGAAAGAGTATGCAGGATATTGCCATGTTTGTTATGAGACGTCTTTCCACCCTCGATTCTGTCCTTTCAACATCCACGCATTTCATCCTGACGCGCTACAAAGATGATGGCATTGTTATGAATTCTGAAGATGAGCAGGATGAGAGAAGGAGTGTCTTCAGTGATTGATTACCAGAATGTGCTGAACCATGAAGTTCAGAGCCTTCAGCCTTCCGGTATCCGCCGCTTTTTCGATATTGCCAGCGAAATGGATAACGTTATTTCGCTTTCAATTGGCGAACCGGATTTCACAACTCCATGGCATGTACGACAGGAAGCTATCCGCTCCCTTGAAGATGGGAAAACATGGTATTCCCCGAACCGCGGTTTTCTGAAACTGCGTGAGGGAATCAGCCACTTTGTAAAGCTCCATTATCATATTGCGTATGACCCGAAGACCGAGATCCTCGTTACGGTTGGAGGCAGTGAAGCGATTGATCTTGCGCTGCGCTGTTTGATTTCACCGGGTGATGAAGTCTTAATTCCAGAGCCTAGTTTTGTCTGTTACAAGCCGCTTACTGTTATGGCCCACGGTGTTCCGGTTGTGATTGAAACAAAGCAGGAGAATAATTTTCGTCTTACCCCGGAAGCCCTGCGCGAAAAAATCACGCCGAAAACGAAATTGCTGATTCTTCCATACCCAAACAATCCAACCGGCGCGGTTATGCATCGAAGCGACCTTGAAAAAATTGCTGAAATTGTACAAGAAAATCATTTAATGGTTCTTTCAGATGAAATTTACAGTGAGCTAACATATGGTGATTCCCGTCATGTGTCGTTTGCTTCCCTGGATGAAATGAGGGAACGTACGGTACTGATAAACGGCTTTTCTAAGACGTTTGCCATGACGGGCTGGCGCCTTGGCTATGCCGCAGCGCCGCAGCCGATTATTAAGCAAATGACAAAGCTGCATCAGTTTGGAATCATGAGCGCTCCGACTACCGCACAGTACGGCGCATTAGAAGCGCTGAAGAATGGCGAAAGCGATATTGTAGAAATGCGTGAGCAGTACGATATGCGGCGCCGCATGATTGTCAGTGGATTTAATGCGATGGGCCTTTCCTGCTTTGAGCCGGAAGGGGCGTTTTACGTCTTCCCATGCATTAAAAGCACGGGCCTTTCATCGGAAGAGTTCTGCAAGCAGCTTATCTGTAACGAAAGAGTTGCGGTCGTTCCGGGCAATGCCTTTGGTGCGTGTGGGGAAGGGTATGTGCGTGTTTCCTATTCTTACTCAACAAAGCATATTACAGAGGCGCTGGATCGTATTGAACATTTTGTAAAGACACGGAAGGGTAAGTAAAATGGAACTTTTGGCTCCGGCTAAAATCAATCTCTCGCTTGACATTTTGGGTCGCAGACCGGATGGCTATCATAATTTGCGTATGGTCATGCAGAGCATTTCCCTGTATGACCGCGTTTCGCTGGAATCTGCTGAAAAAACAGGCGTTGAGGTATGCTGCAGCGAGGACAGCGTTCCATGCGATGAAAAAAATACAGTCGTGCGTGCGGCGTATGCCTTCTTTTGCGCAACTGGAATTCAGTCAGAAGGGCTGCTGTTTCGAATTGAAAAGAAAATTCCCCAGCAAGCCGGACTCGGTGGAGGCAGTGCTGACGCTGCCGCTGCACTGAAACTTCTGAATGAAAAATATTGTACCGATCTTTCCCTTCAAGACTTGCAGCAGATTGGGCTGCAGGCAGGCGCTGATATCCCATTTTGCCTGCAGGGCGGTACGGCTCTTACCGAAGGCATCGGAGAAAAAGTGAAACCTCTGCCGGAAATGCCGCCTTGTCAGATTGTAGTTTGCCGTCCTTCCGTCGGAATCAGTACAAAAGAGGCCTATGAAGCGTTTGACCACTCAGGTGGCCATGCTTCGCAGTATTCTGCAAAGGTTTTAACTGGGTTAAATAGCGGAAACCTAAAACAAGTTGCTGCAAGTCTTGGAAATGTATTTGAACTGACTTCAGTCCCAGAGGAAATTCATAAAATCGAGCAAATTATGATGAAGTCTGGTGCAGCTGGCGCCTGCATGACCGGAAGCGGTTCTGCTGTTTTTGGCTTATTTTGTGAAATTGAATCAGCTGAAACCTGCAGGTCAATTCTTAGCAATAACTATCCTTTTGTGTTTCTCTGCCACCCGGTTTTTTGGGGGCAGCAGAAATAATTTCAATAGGGTTGATTATGAAAGGGGCTAATGGCATGGACGAGACAAAGAATCTTGGGTTTGAAGTAATGCACATTGGTATTAACTGTGGCAGCGCAGAGGAAGCCGGAAAAACGGCGAATCAATTGGAAGAACTTTTCGGCCTTGAAACAAATGAAACCCCGGTTTCGTATTTTTCAAGCAGCAGAGTTGAAATTATGAAAAAAGGCGGAGCAGGGAAGAACGGGCATATTGCCATCGGAACAAACGATATTCATGCAGCAATAGATTACCTGAAGGGAAGAGGCTTTGAGTTTAATGAAAAGAGCGCATCTTACCGCCCAGATGGCAGCTTGAAGTTAATCTACCTGAAAGATGAAATTGCGGGGTTTGCCTTTCATTTGCTGCAAAAGTGAAACTGTTTGCCTGCATTTAGATACAGAAAAGCGGTCGGTTTGAAAGAAGCATCTTTTCAAACCGGCCGCCTATTTTTTGAATTGTTTTAAAGAGTACCGAAAATACGGTCGCCCGCATCACCAAGGCCTGGAACAATATATCCGTTTTCATTCAGATGGTCATCGACCGCTGCGCAGTAAAGCTGTACATCTGGATGCGCTTTCGTAAAGGCTTTAATGCCTTCCGGTGCGGCAATAATGCACATAAACTTAATGCTTTTTGGATGACTGCGCTTAATGATTGTTACGGCGTCAATGGAAGAGCCGCCGGTTGCGAGCATCGGGTCAAGCACAATCACTTCACGCTGGTCAATGTCAAGCGGAAGCTTGCTGTAATACTGAACTGGCTTCAGTGTCTTTGGGTCGCGGTAAAGCCCGATATGGCCGACTTTTGCTGCTGGAACAAGCGAAAGTACACCGTCAACCATGCCAAGGCCTGCGCGCAGAATCGGAATAAATGCAAGTTTGCGGCCTGCAATTACTTTCGCTTTTGCATGATCTTTTACCGGGGTATCAATTGTGGTTTCTTCCAATGGGAGATCGCGCGTTGCCTCATAGCAAAGCAGCATGGCGATTTCGCTTACCAGCTGGCGAAAATCTCTTGAACCGGTATTTTTATCTCTCAGGTAGGTCAGTTTATGCTGGATCAGAGGATGATCCATGATAAAAACCTGACCTCCAAAATTTCGATTTTCCATATTCTTTTCCTCCGTTGTCTGTTTCTTAAAGCTCACCGCGCTCAATTGCGGCAATTTCATCAATCCTTCTCTGATGACGTCCGCCGTCAAAAGGAGTATTCAAAAAGAGCTTCGAAAATTCAACGGCCTGTTCTTCATTAATGACTCGGCCGCCAAGGCAAAGAATATTGGCGTTATTGTGGTGGCGGGTAATTTCTGCGCAGTATGCGTCAGCGCAAACAGCCGCACGGATTCCCTTTACTTTATTGGCTGCCATGCTCATGCCGATTCCTGTTCCGCAGCAGAGGATTCCTTTGTCTGCTTTGCCGTCGGCAATAAAATGGGCTACTTTCGCAGCGATTGGCGCATAATCAACGGATTCTTCGCTGTTGGTGCCAAAATCTGTGTACTCGACTTTTTCCGAATCAAGGTACTTCTTGATAGCTTCTTTCAGGCGATAACCGCCGTGGTCAGCTCCTAATGCGATCATTTTTTTAACCCCTTTGTTCTTTTATTATTCAGAGCACGTTCTGCCTGTGCCGGGCGTAAATAAACCGGAAGCAAAGAAGCTGCGGTTTCTGTTTTTCCCTTGGCACAGGTTAAGGCCGCTGCTTTGGCAACACCGCTTGCGCGCTGGTAAATCAACGGCTCAGGGGGCAGGGATGCTCCTATAGCCTGAAACCCTTGCTTATTATAACACAGTTTTGCGCCATCACCAACAAGGAACAGTGGCTTTGGATATTTTTCGCACTCTTTTGCTAAATCATCTGCCGCAATGGCCCGGTCTTCTGTAAGGCGTTGCAGCTTTTCACCATCTGCTTTGAAAATGGCGTTATAGACTTGACCGCAGCGGGCATCCATAACGGCGCAGACGGTGCAGTTTATATGTGCCAGATTCCATGCCATGGCTTCCAGTGAAGAAACGCCAATGCACGGCTTATCAAGGGGAAAAGCCAGGCCTTTTATGCTGGCAACGCCAATGCGGATGCCTGTAAAAGAACCGGGTCCGGCCGAGACAGCAAAAAGGTCAATGTCTTTTGTGGAAACTTTCGTGCTTTGAAGAAGTCCCTGTATCATTGGCATCAGTGTTTGGCTATGCGTCAAACCAACATTACAATAAAACTCACCAAGGATTTTTCCATCCAAGGTAAGTGCCGCGGAAGCGGCAGCGGCCGAAGAATCGACCGAAAGTATTAACATAGAGTCACTCCGTCCATCGAAATCATGCGCTCATTTTCCGTGCTGCCCTGCTGCAGATGAATGTGAATAGTATCCTCCGGGAGGGCGTTTTCTATATTTTCGCTCCATTCAACGACAAGAACACCATCCGACGCGTCGAGGTAATCGAAAAAGCCAGTTGAGTACAGGTCGTTCCAGCTTTCTACGCGGTACATATCGAAATGGTAAATTGGGAGGCGGCCAGCGTACTCATGTATGAGCGCAAAAGTTGGGCTGCAAACGCCGCCTTCAATTCCAAGCCCGCGCGCAATTCCACGTGTCAGCGCGGTTTTGCCGGCGCCCATTTCACCGTAAAGGGCCAATACGGTTCCCGGCTTTAGCTTCTGCGCGAGTTTTTCACCAAGTGCTTCGGTTTCTGCCGGAGACTCCGTTACAAAATTCTGCATGGTTTCACCTGTTTATTAAAAGAGTCCGGTAATTCTGCCGTTTTCATCCACGTCAATATTTTCGGCGGCGGGATGCTTTGGCAGCCCCGGCATGGTTAAAATGCTGCCGGCATATGCAACAACGAAACCCGCGCCGTTGTTTAGCTTAATGTCACGAATCGTTATGCGAAAACCAGTTGGACGCCCCAGAAGTTTTGGATTGTCGGAAAGGGAATATTGGGTTTTTGCAATGCAAACCGGCAGTTTGTCCGCACCGAGCGCTTCGGCATCTTTCAGCGATTTCAAAGCTTTTGGCGCGTAATCTACGCCATCCGCACCATAAATTTCGCGGCAAACGGTTTCAATCTTTTCCTTAATTAGCATATCGTCAGGGTAGAGGCAGTGAAATTTCGAGGGCTGTTCCGCCAAACGGCAAACTTTTTCGGCAAGATCACGGCCGCCCTCGCCGCCTTTGGCAAAGACTTCGCACAGTGAAAATTCTGCGCCGTTCTGTTTGCAGTAATCTTCAATATACTTTAGCTCTTTTGGAGAGTCATTTTCAAAGCGGTTAATGGCAACGACAACCGGAACACCAAATTTTTTCAGGTTCCCAATGTGAGCGCCAAGATTTACAATTCCCTTTTTCAGCGCTTCCATGTTTTCCGCTGAAGTTTCTGCCTTTGGTACGCCGCCATTGTATTTCAGTGCGCGCGCCGTAGCAACGAGAACGACGGCATCCGGGTGGATTCCGGCAAAACGGCACTTAATGTCCATAAATTTTTCAGCACCGAGATCAGAGCCAAATCCGGCTTCCGTGACGCAGTAATCGCCGAGTTTTAGGGCAAAGCGGGTTGCTCGGACGGAGTTGCAGCCGTGGGCAATGTTTGCGAAAGGTCCGCCATGGATGATGGCTGGGGTTCCATCCAGCGTTTGAACAAGGTTTGGCTTTACGGCATCTTTCAGCAGAGCAGCCATGGCGCCTTCCGCTTTCAGGTCGTGTGCATAAACCGGATTGCCAGAATATGTGTAGGCTACGAGGATGCGGCCGAGGCGATTTTTTAAATCCATTAGATCGGAAGCAAGACAAAAAGCGGCCATAACTTCTGTCGCAACAGAAATGCAGAAAGAATCTTCGCGCGGCACGCCGCTTGTTTTTCCGCCGAGGCCGGAAACAAGGCCGCGGAGCTGCCGGTCATTCATATCCATGCAGCGGGGCAGAAGAATTCTGCGGGGGTCTATTCCAAGCTCATTGCCTTGCTGAATGTGGTTGTCCAACATCGCACAGAGAAGGTTGTTTGCCGACGTAATTGCGTGAAAATCGCCGGTAAAATGAAGGTTAATTTCTTCCATGGGGATGACCTGTGCATAGCCGCCGCCTGCAGCACCGCCTTTAATGCCAAAAACCGGCCCGAGGGAAGGTTCACGCAGCGCCAGTACGGCATTTTTGCCAATTTTAGCCATAGCTTCCGCCAGCCCAACAGAAACCGTTGTTTTGCCTTCGCCGGCAGGAGTGGGGTTAATAGCAGTCACTAAAATGAGCTTCCCGTCTTTTTTGCCGGAGAGCCGCTGATACAGCGAGTCATTCAATTTTGCCTTGTAGCGGCCGTACGGCTCATATTCTTCTTCCCGTATGCCAAGTCCAGAAGCAATCTGTGCAATCGGCTTTGGCTGTGCTTGCTGTGCAATCTCAAGATCCGATAACATTCCTGTTTCCCCCAATTACAATAATAATAAAATTATAACACAATACCCGATAATAAGAAATAGTGGGCAGCAAAATTGCGGACTTCCTTGCAAGTTCTTGAAATCCATCCTATAATATTGCTGAAAGAGGTGAAGCCATGGGGGCATTAAAATCGGTGCGCACATACTTTAAAACCGCAGAAAAGGTGTACTGGCTGATTGCTTTGTCAATTTCTGCCTACAGCCTTGTTTTGCTGAAAACCATTCCAAACTCGGGCAGCGGAAGAAGCTTTTTTGTCACAATGCTTATGGCTGTTCTGCTTGGGTATTTTGGCGCCATAATCATTACCATGATCGATTACCATGATATTTCCGCTTTCTGGTATATTATAGCCGGCGGCTGTATCTTTTTAATGTTGTACACATTAAAGTTTGGTGGAGCGGTAACAAATACCGGCGGCGTTGACGCAAGAGCCTGGATAAAACTTGGCGGGACATCCTTTCAGCCCAGCGAGCTTGTAAAAATTGGATTTATGCTGACTTTTTCCAAGCACCTTTCCGTGCTGGAAGAAAAGGGCCTCCTAAAGTCGCCGCTTCATATTGCGCTGCTTGGCGTTCATGCATTGATTCCGATTGCCCTCACACACCTGCAGGGTGACGACGGTGCTGGTATGATTTTCTTTTGCATGTTCCTAGCCATGGCATTCGGCGCGGGAATACAGCTTCGCTATTTTATCGGCCTTTTTGCTGCATTGGGCGCAGCATTTCCGTTAGCATGGAAATTCGTTCTTGCAGATTATCAGAAGCAAAGGATGCTTGTTGCGTATTATTTGCCCGATAATATCTCGGAAGCAAGCGACGCTGTGCAGAAATACGGCTGGCAGCAATACCAGGCGCGTACATCCATTGGCAGCGGCGGCCTGCTGGGTCGGGGGCTTAGCAACGGCCCGCGGGTGAAATCCATGATTGTTCCAGAGCAGGAAAGCGACATGATTTTTTCGGTAGCAGGGGAACAATTGGGCTTAATTGGCTGCTGTCTGCTGATTCTTCTGCTTTTTCTGCTTCTTTGGCGTACACTCCGCATTGCGCGTAAAAGTCCTGACTTACTTGGCCGTTCCATTTGTATGGGCTTTTTTGGAATGATTGCTGCGCAGATGGTTTTTAACCTTGGTATGTGTCTTGACCTTCTTCCTGTAATGGGAGTTACTCTTCCATTTTTCAGCGCGGGAGGTTCCTCTGCAGCGTGTTTGTATTTTGGGTTTGGGTTGGTCGAAAATGTTTTCATGCATCAAATCAATCCAACAAAAGTTTCCATACGATTATAGAGTAAAAGAAAAGGCCGGAGTCCTGTAAATTTTACAGGACTCCGGCCTTTTTGTACTGAATTAATACATTATGCTTTTTGAACGTCGAGGGTCCCAGCCTCATCGTCAACAGTCAATGTGTCGCCGACAGCCGCACCCTGTGGAAGTTCGGTAATCTGAATAGCAAAGAACTTTTCATCTTTGTCCTGGCAAATGGCGTAAATGCCTTCCATACGTGCAATTTTCAGTGTTTTCATCGATTGATTGCTCCTTACTCTTTGTAATATGTTAAGATTTTTCAGTATGAACGGTTATGTGCTTCCCATCAGAAAGAAAAAGAATTGTGCCGTTAATGTCGGTTCTGTAAACAGATGCTCCGGCATCACTGAGCCGTTTTGAGACTTCCGCTTTTGGCAGATTGTTTGAGTCGCTGCCAACTGAAATGGCAGCATATTTTGGCTGCAC
The DNA here is from genome assembly GCA_023417635.1 of Bacillota bacterium. Classification (GTDB taxonomy): domain Bacteria; phylum Bacillota; class Clostridia; order Oscillospirales; family Acutalibacteraceae; genus Thermocaproicibacter. The sequence goes on from JAEZFF010000095.1 coordinate 18,921, forward strand.
TGCATGCAGAAATTCCAGTGAAGTTGAGGTGCTGCTTCCATGGTGGCCAACCTTCAGAACATCTGCCTTCAGGCTGCGGCCGGAATCCAGTAAAGTCTGTTCTTCCGGCTTTTCTGCATCGCCTGTCAGTAAAAAAGAAGTGCATCCATAGGTGATTTTCAGGATAATGGAATTATTGTTTGTGCTGTCACCCGGCTGCAGAGGCCCTAAAACTAAGACAAGAGCTTTCCCTAATGTAAAAGACTCCCCCGCGCGCGGATGAATTTCAGCAATTTTCTTGGACTTCAAAGCAAGCTGCGTGTTAAGGTATGCAGGAGTTTTTGGAATGAGCTTCTTCGGCAGCCAAGGACAAAAATAACGCTTTACTTTAAAATTTTCTACTACCGTTTTCAGCCCGCCGATATGGTCATCATCCGGGTGAGTATTTACCATGCAGTCAAGAGCCGCGATATTTCGGTTCCGCAGGTAAGAAACAATGTCGCCGCCGCTTTCTGCCTTTCCACCATCCACAAGCAGGCAGTGATGGCTGCATTCAACAAGGATGCTGTCAGCTTTGCCTACATTCAGAACATGAAGGGAAAAAGGCGCACTGTCGGCACAGTCGGAAAAATTACCAAGGCCGCAGAAACGGAAGATTCTGTGCCAGTTTGCTTCAGCGCCTCCGGGAAGGAAGAATACAGTAAGCCAAAAAAGAAAAACGGCGGCAAGAAGAATGCAGCAGCGAATTCTGCGAATCTGAGCGCTTTTCTTTTTCATTCGGAACTGCTGCCATGACTTTGAGTAGGCGAGTCGGCTTTCTGCATATTCATTTCAAGCCATTGCTGGTAAGTAATCAGTATCTGCCTGGGCTTTGAGCCATCGCGCGGACCGATAATGCCCATCTGCTCCATCTGATCAATCAGCCTGCCGGCACGTGCATAGCCAAGGCGCAGGCGCCGCTGCAAAAGGGAAGTGGAAGCTTGCCCGCAGTCTACCACGCATTTAATGGCGTCTGGCATCATTGGGTCGGTGTCATCATTCATTTCGGAATTTCGATCATCCTTACTATTTCCTTCTACTGTATTCTTTTCAATTTCCTCCGCAATATTTTTACTGTAGTCTGCTTCCTGCGATTTTTTGATAAAGTTGACAATGGACTCAATTTCGCTGTCACTTACAAAACAGCCTTGTATCCGTTTCGGCTTCTGTGAGCCGACGGGGGAAAAGAGCATATCGCCGTGCCCTAGCAGTTTTTCCGCGCCGCCCATGTCAAGAATTGTACGGGAGTCCACTTGGGACGAAACGGAAAACGCTATGCGGCTCGGGATATTTGCCTTGATAATACCGGTAATAACATCTACGGATGGGCGCTGCGTTGCAATCACAAGGTGCATACCAGCGGCTCGTGCCATCTGTGCCAGACGGCAGATAGCGTCTTCCACATCGTTTGGTGCGGCCATCATCAGGTCGGCTAACTCATCAATGATAATGACAATCTGCGGCATTTTTTCCATTGGCTGGCCATCTTCCGTTTGGTAATCACGGGAAGCGGCAAGCGCATTGTAGGCTGTTAAGTCACGCACACTGTTTGCAGCAAAAGTTTTGTAACGGTTCAGCATTTCGGTTACGGCCCAGCTCAAAGCACCGGCTGCTTTATGTGGGTCGGTAACAACCGGAACAAGCAACTGTGGAATTCCGTTGTAGATACCAAGTTCAACGACTTTCGGGTCAATCATCAGAAAACGGACGTCTTCCGGGGTAGATTTGTAAAGCAGACTAATAATCATGGAGTTAATGCAAACCGATTTACCTGATCCGGTTGCCCCAGCAATCAAAAGGTGAGGCATTTTTGCCAAGTCGGCGATTGCGACATCACCGGCGATGTCGCGCCCAAGCGCTACCGTTAGGTTGCTTTTAGAAGAAGTAAAACTATTGCTTTCCACGAGGTCGCGCATACGGACGATGGTCGTTTTTTTGTTTGGAACCTCAATCCCAACAGCTGCTTTACCGGGAATTGGCGCTTCAATGCGGATTCCGGCAGTGGCAAGGTTCATTGAGAGGTCATCCGAAAGGTTTGTAATCTTGCTGATTTTAACGCCAGCGGCAGGTTGAAGCGCGTACTGAGTAACAGCCGGGCCGCGGCTGTAACCGAGAAAAGTAGTCTGTACGCCGAAGCTTTTCAGCGTATCAACGAGCCTTCGGCCGTTTGTCTGGATTTCACTGACAATGTCCTGTTCGCTTAGCTCCCTTGTCGTTTCGAGCATGGTAATTGGCGGAGTATGGTATTTCCCGTCGTCAGCAGGCTCTTCAGAAGCGGAGGCTTTGCATACAGCCGGTGGTACAGCAACCGGTGCAGCCTTCTCGTGTTTGCAGTTCTGTACAGGAGCGGCGGCCGTTTCCAGTATACTTGCCGGCTGTTCTTCCGGCTCGTTTTCCGGAAGCGGCGATTCGGTTTTTGCATCAGTTGGTTTGCTTTCCGTTACTGCCGTTGAAGCTGAAACTGTTTCAGGCTGTGGCTTTTGACCAATGAAAAAAACTTTTTTCAGCCGTTCGAGCTTTTCATTTTTCTTTGGCTTTTCTGGTGCTTTCGCGGAGGATGGCGTCGGGTGGGATGGCATCTTATCGTCGCCAAGCGGAACATCTATTTCACTGTTTTGACGGTTTAGTTCAATTTGGCGGCGTGCTCTGGCTGCATTAATATTGGTTACAACTGCATCAGCCGGTTTCGTAAGGGTGTGAAAAAATTGTACTAAGGTTGTACCAGTCAGAATCATAATTGCAACGAAAAGGGCCAGCACAAGAAAAATTCTGGAGCCAAGAAGGCTCAGAGCCACCGCCAGAGGAATTCCAAGCAAGCCACCAAAAAGGCCGGAATCGGTATGCAGTGTATTATTACCATACAGTTCGATAAGCTTTTTAGAATAGTCTTTGAGAGGAACGGTTTCAGAAGATGAAAAAGCATAAACGGTTGCGCAAAATAAAGTAATAATGATAACCATCAGTGCAATTTTTGCGGCCGGATGTTCCGTCTGTTTTTCCAATGCGGTAACGATAGATATGTAAAGAAGAAGAATAGGCCATAAAATAGCACAGTTCCCAAACAGGCCAAGCAGAACGTTATGGAACCAGAGCCAGACATTGTTACCAGCAATTAAAATAAAGCAGGCCATAAGAAGTGCCGCCGCAAACTGAATTACGGCGTACCTCTGGCTTCGCTGCCGGGCAGCCTGAACAGCCTGTGCATTGGAAAGGGCGGAAGCTGATTTGCGGCCCTTCTTGCTCCGTGCGGCAGAGCCCTTTGTAGAAGAAGCTGCCTTCGGTTTTGATTTCCTGCTTTTTTTTGCCATGGTATGTATCACCTTTCGGTCAAAATAAAATATGCTCTTTCAAAGAGTATGCCGCCGGGCCAGCCGGCCCGTACGGCAAGAAACGGCTTAGTCTTTATTGGCTGGCTTTTTTAAGGATTTGAAATGGGGACTTTGTGCAGACCCTTTTGCCCTTTTTTCTCGGTCTTCATCAATCATAGCATACAGGCAGTCTATTGCATCAGAAAGATTCCCGAGGGAATCAATCAAGCCCTCTTTCACGGCCTGCGGCCCGTCCAAAACGGAGCCAACGTCAAGCACAAGTTCTTTTGTATTCATGGAAAGATCGTCCAAACGCTCCGGAGAGATTTTTGAATGGTCTGTAATAAATTTTGAGATGCGTTTCTGCATCCGTTCAAAATAATCCATCGTCTGCGGAACGCCAAGCATTAAGCCATTCATTCGTACTGGGTGAATGGTCATAGTTGCACTTGGAACAATAAAAGAGTGTTTTGCTGCTACGGCAAGCGGCACACCAATGGAATGGCCGCCCCCCAGCACAATGGAAACGGTAGGTTTCCGCATACCTGCAATCAGTTCAGCCAGTGCAAGACCAGCTTCTACATCGCCGCCGACGGTATTTAAAATAACAAGCAAGCCGTCAATGTCAGGAGATTCTTCAATGGCAATCAGCTGAGGAATCACATGTTCGTATTTTGTGGTCTTGTCCTGGGAAGGAAGAATTGTATGGCCTTCTATTTGCCCAATAATTGTCAGGCAGTGAATCAGGTGATTTTCGTTGCCTGTTATAATAGAGCCTGAGTCAACAATCCGCTGCTGTGAGTTTTGGCTGCCTTTGTCTGCGGAACTTTTTTCCGTTTCGCTGTCGGTATTGTCTTTCATGAGAAGCATACCCCCAATGTTTTTATGTTTCCATTTGAAAGCAGAAAACATACGCAAAGGGCAAAAAATGATTTAGCGCCGCAGCAGAATGAAACAGTTTTCTTTCATTATAGCATCCGCCGCTGTGTTCATCAAGAAATTTACTGTCGACAAAAAATATTCCGTTTCCATTCCTTTTCAAATGTTAAGAGATTGACAATCTCAAATTTTTAATACATAATAAGTAATATCTTTCTGGCATTGACGAGAAAATGAAATGTCGTATCGAAAAAAATTCATAAATTCATAAATTATATTAATAAATCAATATTGGCGTAAAAGGGAGTGGAATTTAAAATGGGATTGACGTTAGTTCAAAAAATCATAAAAAAGCATCTTGTAAGCGGAGAAATGAAAGCTGGCAGTGAAATAGGCCTTCACATAGACCAGACTCTTACACAAGATGCCACCGGTACGATGGCGTATATCGAATTTGAAGCCATGGGTATTCCGCGCGTCAAAACCGAGCGCTCTGTTGCTTATGTTGACCACAACACACTTCAGTCCGGGTTTGAAAACGCGGACGACCATCGTTTTATTCAGTCGGAAGCCAAAAAACATGGCATTTATTTTTCACGGCCTGGCAACGGCATCTGCCACCAGCTGCATCTGGAACGTTTCGGTATTCCCGGAAAAACACTCATTGGCTCTGACAGCCACACTCCAACGGGCGGCGGTATTGGTATGCTGGCTATGGGTGCCGGCGGCCTTGATGTTGCAGTAGCTATGGGCGGCGGGCCATATTATATTAATATGCCAAAAATTCTTCGAATCGAACTGAGCGGGCAGCTGCCTGCGTGGGTTGGTGCGAAAGACGTTATTCTGGAAATTCTTCGCCGTCTTTCCGTGAAGGGCGGAGTCGGAAAAGCAATCGAATACAGTGGGGAAGGCGTGAAGAGCCTTACTGTGCCGGAACGCGCAACCATCACGAATATGGGTGCCGAACTTGGTGCAACAACTTCCATTTTTCCTTCGGATGAAGTGACACGCCAGTTTTTAGAAGCTCAGGGGCGCGGTTCTGATTGGACAGAACTTCAGCCGGATGCGGATGCCGAGTATGACGAAACACTTCAGCTTGACCTTTCCAAACTGCAGCCAATGGCTGCCTGTCCGCATAGCCCTGATGCAGTAAAGACTGTGGAAGCGATTGGCCCGATTTCGATTGACCAGGTCTGCATCGGTTCCTGCACAAATTCTTCTTACCGCGACCTGATGCGAGTGGCTTCTATGCTGAGAGGGAAGACCATCAATCCGAATGTAAGCCTTACAATTTCACCGGGCTCCAGGCAGGTTTACCATATGCTTGCCAGTAACGGTGCTTTGGCAGATTTAATTGATGCAGGTGCCCGGATACTGGAATGTGCCTGTGGACCCTGCATTGGTATGGGGCAGGCACCGAATTCGGCCGGAATCTCCCTTCGCACCTTTAACCGTAATTTTCTTGGCCGCTCGGGAACGGCAGACGCAAAAATTTACCTTGTAAGCCCCGAAACTGCCGCGGCTTCTGCTGTAGCAGGGGTTTTAACTGATCCACGGACTCTTGGCCCGGAAGAACCGATTGCAATGCCGGAACATTTCGACATTGACGACAATATGATTTTGCCACCGGCGTCCCCGGAAGAAGCATCAAAAGTTGAAATTCTCCGTGGGCCCAATATTAAGGAATTTCCGAAGACTTCGCCGCTGCCAAAAGATATTTATGCAAAGGCGCTGCTGAAAGTCGGCGACAACATCACGACCGACCATATTATGCCTGCAGGCACAAAAATTTTGCCGTACCGCTCAAATATCCCGTATATGTCGCAGTTCTGCTTTACGGTATGCGACAAGGCATTTCCGGAACGCTGCAAGCAGTATACAAAGGGAATTATTATAGGCGGTTCCAACTATGGTCAGGGCTCATCCCGTGAACACGCGGCTCTTGTGCCGCTTTACCTTGGCATTCAGGCGGTCATTGCCAAGAGCTTTGCAAGAATCCACTGCGCAAACCTAGCAAATGCAGGAATCCTGCCGCTGGTGTTTAAAAATGAAAACGACTATAACGCCATTGACCAGATGGATGACTTGGAGCTGACCGGCATACGCGCCTGCATTGAGCAGAACAGCAAAATCATGCTGTATGACCGTACAAAAGACACTGCTTTTGAAGTTCAAAATGTTTTGAGCGAACGCCAGCGCAAGATTTTACTTGCTGGTGGGCTGCTGGACTATACCAGAGAACAAGGCAAAAATTCCTGAGCAGGGATGGAGGGAGAAAAGGTGCCGAATAAAAAAATTGAAATGAGTACGCCGCTTGTTGAGATGGACGGCGACGAGATGACCCGGGTAATTTGGAAAGAAATAAAAGAGATTCTTCTGAAACCTTATGTCAATTTAAAAACCGTATATTTCGACCTTGGTTTGAAAAACCGAGATACTACAAGTGACCGCGTCACTGTGGAAGCCGCGAAGGCCACAAAAGAATACGGCGTAGGTGTAAAGTGTGCGACTATTACACCAAATGCGGACCGCGTAAAAGAATACGGCTTGAAGCAAATGTGGAAATCTCCGAACGGAACGATTCGTGCAATTCTGGATGGCACAGTATTCCGTACGCCAATTCTTGTAAAGGGCATTTCACCGCTGATTCCTACTTGGAAAAAGCCAATTACCATTGCACGCCACGCTTACGGCGATGTTTACCGAAATGTTGAAATGCGTGTGCCGGCTGGCTCGAAAGCTGAGCTGGTCGTTACCAATGCAGACGGCAGTGAAGAACGCGCACTGATTCATGATTTTGTTTCTGCCGGTGTAATTCAAGGACAGCATAATATAGACAGCAGTATTGAAAACTTTGCAAGGTCTTGCTTCCAGTATGCGCTGGAAGTAAAAAAAGATCTCTGGTTTGCTACAAAGGATACTATCTCAAAAAAATATGACCATCGATTTAAGGACATTTTCAGCGAGATGTATGAGGCAGAGTATCGCAGCAAATTTGAAAAAGCCGGCATAACATATTTTTACACGCTGATCGATGATGTTGTTGCGCGCGTCATTCGTTCGGAAGGCGGTTTCATCTGGGCCTGCAAGAACTATGACGGAGATGTAATGAGTGACATGGTTGCCACGGCTTTCGGCAGCCTGGCCATGATGACAAGTGTGTTGGTTTCACCGGATGGCACTTATGAGTATGAAGCGGCGCACGGAACGGTTCAGCGCCATTATTATAAATACCTGAAAGGCGAGAGCACTTCAACAAACTCAATGGCGACACTCTTTGCTTGGACAGGCGCACTCAAAAAGCGCGGCGAACTTGACCAGCTTCCGAAGCTTTGCAGCTTTGCAGAAAAACTTGAAAAAGCTGCTGTTCATACGATTGAAAGTGGTATTATGACGGGTGACCTTGCCTGTATTTCTACACTGCGAAACAAGAGGACAGTAGACACCGAAACTTTTCTGCAGTATGTTAATGAAATGCTGCAGCCACTTCTATAATTTAGTTTATCCTTGTAGGAGGTTTCTTTACATGCCAAAACGCGAAAATATATCTATGTCGGTTATCCGAAGACTTCCGCGCTATTACAGATTCCTATACCATCTGAAAGAGAAAGGCGTTGTGCGTATTTCGTCAACTGAACTTTCTCAGAAACTCGGACTTACTGCTTCACAGATTCGTCAAGACTTAAATTGCTTTGGTGGGTTTGGTCAACAGGGGTACGGCTATATTGTCAGCCAGTTGTGTGATGAAATTGGTAGGATTTTAGGCCTTTCAAACGGTTATAAAACAATTTTGCTGGGTGCCGGAAACTTAGGCCGTGCGATGGCAAATCACATGGCGTTTGGGGCCGATGGGTTTCAACTGATCGGTGTATTTGACAATTCTCCGGAAAAAATTGGGACGAAGATTGGAAATCTCACAGTCCTTGACACAGTCGGTCTGGAAACGTTCTGCAAAGAGCGATCGCCTTTTATGGCAGCACTGTGTGTTCCAAGAACGGCTGCAGAACGGTTGGGTAATCTTTTGTACGGCTATGGAATACGCAATTTTTGGAACTTCAGCCATTACGATATTTCCTTGCAGCACCCGGATACTATTGTGGAAAATGTGCATTTGAATGACAGTCTAATGACTTTATGCTACCGTATCTCCAACAATCCTAATCAGAAAAGAACAGATGTTACCTCTGTAAAATAATAAATGTAGGCATAAAGACAGCCTTTGCTTTTAAATCATTTGAAGATTTGTAAAAAGCAAAGGCTTTTCTTATTGCACTACTGTAGATTTTTAATATAGCGCGCAATACCGTCCTCATCCTTCGAATTTACGCTGTTGAGCGTTTGAAACAACGAAAGATTTTCTACATATTTTATGCCTTGCCCCGGCTCAATACGATAAAGAGGACTGAGCGTCTGCATTTCAGTAAAGTCACCCTGAACCAGCAATTCGCAGGAAGTGCCAAAATCTGGGTAGACGGCCTGTGGGTTATGCACGAACTGCTTCATAAAGGTATAGTGTCTTCCCACAAAAGCCATCCAGCCAAGTACATCGTTACAGCCGATTTTCAGAGGCTTTTCACTGTCGGATTCCCGCAGAACTGTTAGGTAGCGGTTCCCACAAAAAAGGCGCTTGTCGCGTATATCGGTTCCGGGCCAGAATGTTAGCACACGGTTGGGGTGCAGCAAGTCTGCTGTGCCGGTATTTTGGGGAAGAATTAAAGTGCCGCTGCCGCCAATCATAGTGACAGGCCACAGGCTGCAGCTTTGGATTTCCTTTGAGCAGTTTTTCGCGGTGTGCACCACCATAATATCGGCGGCGTCTTCTCCCATTACGATTTCAAAACCAGCCTGAAGTTTTGTCTTTTTCTGTTTTGGCCGCAGAAAGCGGACACACCCGGGTAGAAGGCTGTAAATTACGGGGTCATTGTCCCGATCCGGGATAGCTGCGGGATGTTCGGAACCCAGCAGAAGGCGATGCCCGCCGTAACTGTAGTAAGTTTCCTCTTCGCTTCCATTTGCACCGCTTGCATTGGAGGGAGGGAGCTTCAGTTTTCGGCCCGTATCTTCATACAGCACGTTTTCTTTTCCACAGAATCCAAAGCGGATGATTCGGGGCCCGTATTCAATCGTAACCACAACATCGATAATTCCATTGCTGATCTGAACACAATTCCCAAAATTTCGATAATTAATCTCTTTTACTTCCAAAGAAGATTCTTCCCTTCGAAAAAGAAAATTACAGCACAATCATTTTTCTGGAGCGGTCAAGCCCGCATGGAGCGGGCTTCGGCAGGCAGAGAGCGTACAAATCGGAAGACCGGTCTTCCAAGTCAAATACACGCTGTGAGTGTTCCCCCAGAAGGCTTCGGTCTGCATAGCGTGAAAGGATGGGCAGCATATTTTTTTCTTTCGCAGCCCGCAGTATTTTCGCACCGTTTTTCCCAATGCCGAGGATGTGAAGATAGGGTGGGAGCCCTGCAGCTAAGGAAGCGTCAATCCCAAGAAACGCCGAAAGAACGATACGCCGAATTCTTGCAAGGGGGTACCTCTTTGACTTTGCCTGCCGCAGAATTTCAGTTAGGCTTCCAGAATTCTGCACAGCGTTATAAATCCGGTTTTCTAGGCCCTCACTCAGATCCGGCAGGTGAGAAAAGTCATTTTTCTCCATTCGGCGGAGTACGGCGGGAACAGCGAGTTCCAAGGAAGCGAAAGAAGCCGGTGCATGGCCACAGCGTATCTCTTCTTGCACTATGTCATATGCTTCTTTTGGCATGAAACCAGAAAAATCATCGCCGGAGAGTATTTTCTTTCTTACCGCGGCTGAAGAAGCATTTCCAGCGAATACACTGCAGCTGTTGTGAGCGTTCCCCTCCCTTTTTATTGTAAACGGCTCCAGCGGGGAATGCAGAGTTTCCACTGCTTTTAAATACTCAATTCCAAGTATATTGTTTGGCTTGCCGAGCAACTCTGCTGTTTCATTGCCAAAGAGGCTGCAAACAGCTTTTTGCCTTGCCGCAGCAAATGTTATTCCGTTCTGCAGCGACTTTGCTATGGCATTGTGCAGCTGTGGAGAAGAAAGAGCTGCCTGCGCTTTTCGCAGTGCCTTTACTTCTCCACATTCACTGCCAAATGCTATTGTGTCGGCTCCGAGCGCGGTAAGAAGAGAAACACCGCCCAGTGCAAAATGTTCGGCGCCTGAAACGGCCCATGGCAAGGGCAGCTCAATCACTAGGTCAGCTCCGCAGGCAAGAGCCTCACGAGCCCGAGCATATTTTGAAAGGATAGCTGCACTGCCGCGCTGAACGAAATTTCCGCTCATAACAACTGCAATGGATTCAGCACCGTTTTCACGAAGCTTTTTCATCAATAAGACGTGCCCGCTGTGCAATGGATTATATTCGGCAATAATACCGGCGATTTTCATTTTATTAGGAAACTCCTTGAAATTACAACTTCAAAGTATTATCATGAATATTGTTTGTTAACGGTTCATATTTTACACGATGTTTCCACTTTTTACAATAGGATATTTACACCCGTTAATGTGATAAAATTTGAGGAGGACGTTTCATGAAAATTTTGGTTATCAATGCAGGCAGTTCATCTCTCAAGTATCAACTGATTAATATGGATACCGAAAAAATGATTGCCAAAGGAATCTGCGACCGTATAGGCGGCGAAGGTTCCATGATTCAGCACAAAACAAGCGACGGCCGTTCCAAGAAGATTGCTACGGCAATTAAAAACCATGTAGATGCCTTTAAGCTTGTTACAGACGCACTTGTCGACAAAGAAGTAGGCGTTATTTCAAGCCTTTCCGAAATTTCGGCAGTTGGCCACCGTATTGTTCAGGGCGGCGCGATTTTTGACAAATCGGTTCTCGTAAACGACCAGGTCATTCGACAGATTCAAAGTCTGGTTCCGCTGGCTCCGCTGCACAATGGCCCTGAAGTTGACGCTATTCTGGCCAGCCGTGAAGTTTTCGGCACTAAAATGCCGCAGTGTGTTGTTTTCGACACATCGTTTCATTCTACGATGCCGCCGAAAGCATACCTGTATGCTGTACCATATGAATATTACGAAAAATATAAAGTTCGCCGCTATGGCTTCCACGGTACTTCACACCGCTATGTAAGCCATCACTGTGCACACTTGATGCACCAGCCGCTGGAAGACATTAAGATGATAACCTGCCACATTGGCAATGGCTCTTCCATTGCAGCAATTCAGAACGGCCAGGTTATAGATACCAGCATGGGCCTTACCCCGTTGGACGGATTTATGATGGGTACACGTTCCGGTTCACTTGACCCTTCCGTTGTTACATTCCTGATGGAAAAAGAAAAACTGACGCCAAAACAGATGAACGAGATTCTGAACAAGAAATCCGGTGTTTACGGTATCTGCGGTTACAGCGATGACCGTGATGTTACTAAAGCGGAAATTGAAGGTGACCCGAAAGCCATTCTTGCACATGAAATGCTGAACTACCAGATTGCCAAGTACATTGGCGCTTATGCAGCTGCCATGAATGGTGTTGACTGCATTGCATTCACAGCCGGCCTTGGCGAAAACCAGCCCAGCATTCGTTATGGTACCTGCCGCTACCTCAAATATCTGGGTGTTAAAGTCGACCCAATCCTCAACGATGAGTACATCCACGGCAAAGAGGGCAAAATTTCCACGTTTGATTCTCAGGTTCCTGTGTACGTTATCAATACCAACGAAGAGCTGGTAATTGCGCGCGACACGAAGGCAATCCTTGAAAAACTGCAGTACGCTTCTACTCCGGACCGCACCCATATTGACCCGGAAGACGTGTGATTCTGCATTCCTGCAAAGATTTGGCGCCCGACTGTACCATGCAGCCGGGTGCTTTGTTTTACGCTTGAAAAGGTACAAAATGGATGATTGCTGCAGTTGCTTTTTCGTGTGTACTTTTCAAAGCGGGTTTTCGCTTCGGCAAAAGCTTTTCAAAAATTAAAAATTAGTATATAATAATCAAAAACAAAAAAGTGAAAAAAGGGGTACTTACATGACTCAGGAACGGGTAATGCAGATATTCAAAGAAGCCGGTGTTTTATTAGAAGGCCATTTTCGCCTTACTTCCGGAAGGCACAGCAATCGTTACCTTCAGTGCGCTAATATTTTTCGCAATGCAAAGTACAGTGAAGAGCTTTGTGCGGCTCTTGCTGAAAAGTATTGTGGCCGTGGAGTGGCAATTGTAATTGGCCCCGCAATGGGCGCAGTGCAGATGGCTTATGAAGTCAGCCGCGCACTGGACTGTGAAAACTTTTTTACGGAGCGCGGCGACGACGGAAAAATGGCGCTGCGCCGCGGCTTTGAAGTAAAACCGGGGCAAAAAGTGCTTGTGGTGGAAGACGTTGTTACAACCGGCGGTTCCGTGCGTGAAGTGATAAATCTTGTGCGCGCTGCTGGGGGCGAAGTCGTTGGAGTGGGGGCAATTGTAGACCGTACTGGTGGGAAGATTGAGTTTGGTGTGCCCTTTCAGGCCGTAATATCACTTGAAGTTGAGTCCTGGGAGCCGCAGAATTGCCCGCTTTGCAAAGCCGGTGCGCCTGCGCCGATAAAACCTGGGAGCCGAAAAATATAGGCAAAAATTTAAAGGGGTATGACCGATTTGAAAAAGGGCGTTAAAGGTGCCGGAGCCGGCGGATCACTTCACAGTGGCCACCGAGAACGAGTAAAACAGCTTTTTCTTACATCCGGGCTTGACTCCTTTTCACCACATGCGGTGCTGGAACTACTGCTGTTTTACGCCATACCGCAGAAAGATACAAATCCGATTGCGCATGAACTGATGAAAAAGTTTGGTTCGCTTTCCGGTGTATTTGATGCGCCGATTGAAGAACTCCAAAAAGTCAATGGGATTGGCAAGTCCGCATCGGTTTTGATTAAAATGATTCCGCAGTTATGCCGCTTGTATGAAGAAAGCCTTGATCACGGCAAAACAAGAATTTACAGCTGCGACGAAGCTGGAAAGATTTTTACTAAAAAATTTATAGGCCGCCAAAACGAAATCGTTATGTTAATGCTTCTTGACAGCCGTTCCAGAATTCTCTATTGTGGAACCGTCAGCGAAGGATGCGCAACTTCAGCGAACATCTATATTAAAACAGTTGTTCGTCTTGCGGCGCAATTCAACGCAGTGTATGCTATCCTTGCGCATAACCATCCAAGCGGTGAATGTATGCCTTCCAAACAGGACCTTGACACAACACGCTGGGTCTTTGAAGCACTCAGCACTGTTGAAGTGCAAATGATTGATCACATTATTGTAAGTGGAAATGATTATTTTTCTATGTCGCAAAGTAAAATCATGCCGGAGCTTTTCAATCCGGAAATTAATATGGAGCAGGAATGAATTTTAAATTAGTATCGAAATATCAGCCGGCAGGCGACCAGCCGAAGGCAATTCGCCAACTGGTAGATGGAATCCGGAACGGCGATCATGAGCAGACGCTCCTTGGCGTAACAGGGTCCGGTAAGACTTTTACCATGGCTAATATTATCGCCCAGCTGAACCGACCGACTTTGGTGCTTGCGCACAACAAAACGCTTGCTGCGCAGCTTTGCTCGGAATTCCGTGAGTTCTTTCCGGAAAATTCCGTAGAATACTTCGTTTCGTACTATGACTATTACCAGCCGGAAGCGTATATTCCAACGACCGACACCTATATTGAGAAAGACTCTGCCATCAATGATGAAATTGATAAGCTACGCCATTCGGCTACTTCTGCGCTTTCCGAACGTCGTGACGTTATTATCGTTTCCAGCGTGTCCTGTATTTACAGTTTAGGCGACCCAATCGATTACCGCACTATGGTAATCAGCCTGCGCCCCGGCATGAAAAAAAGCCGTGACGAACTGCTGAAAAAGCTGGTAGAGATACAATACGAGCGCAACGATATTAACTTTATCCGAAATAAATTCCGTGTGAGAGGCGACGTTGTAGAAATATTCCCGGTTCAGTCCAGCGAGCACGCCGTTCGGGTGGAATTCTTCGGTGATGAGATAGACCGTATCCGTGAATTTGACCCGCTCACCGGCAAAACAGTTGCCGACTTAAAGCATATTGCCATCTACCCGGCTTCCCATTATATTGTTCCACGTGAAAAAATACAGCGTGCCGTCGGTGAAATTGAAACGGAGATGGAAGAACGTGTTTCATGGTTCAAAAAGCAAGGCAAGCTGATTGAAGCACAGCGTATTGAAGAGCGTACGCGGTATGATATGGAAATGCTTACGGAAATCGGCTTCTGCAAAGGAATCGAGAACTACTCGCGCGTGCTTTCCGGCAGAAAGCCGGGAAGCGCACCGTTTACCTTGTTGGACTACTTCCCAAATGATTTCCTGCTTTTTGTGGATGAGTCACATGTGACGCTGCCACAAGTACACTCTATGTACGCAGGTGACCGGGCACGCAAAGATACACTTGTAAAATATGGGTTTCGGCTTCCTTCTGCGTATGACAACCGTCCGCTGAACTTTGATGAGTTTTACAAACACATCAATCAGGCAGTCTTTTTCAGCGCAACGCCGGGCGACTTTGAACTGCAGAAATCAGCACAGGTGGTGGAACAGGTGATACGTCCCACCGGCCTGATTGACCCTGAAATTACCGTAAAGCCAACAGATGGACAGATTGATGACTTGATTTCCGAAATCAATCTAAGGGCTGAAAAGAAAGAGCGTGTTCTCGTTACCACTCTTACAAAAAAGATGGCGGAAGATCTTACGTCTTATCTGGATGGCATGGGAATCCGCGTACGGTATATGCATTATGATATTGATACCGTAGAGCGAATGGAAATTATCCGTGACCTGCGCCTTGGAAAGTTTGACGTGCTTGTTGGAATTAACCTTTTGCGCGAAGGCCTTGATATTCCTGAAGTTTCCCTCGTTGCCATCCTGGATGCTGACAAGGAAGGCTTCTTGCGCAGTGAGCGCTCCTTGATTCAGACGATTGGCCGTGCAGCTCGAAATTCCGAAGGAAAAGTTATTATGTATGCCGACTCAGTTACACCTTCCATGGAAGCGGCTATCCGTGAAACTGAGCGCCGCCGCAGTCTGCAGATGGAGTTTAACAAGGAACACGGCATCACACCTAAGACGATAGTAAAGCCGGTTTCCGAAATTCTCCAAATCTCAACGCATAAAGAAGACGGGAAGAAGCGGAAAAAGAAACTTTCCGCAGAGGAAAAAGAGCGCGAAATAGCGCAGCTTACGCGTGAAATGAAAGACGCGGCAAAACTGCTGGAATTTGAGCACGCAGCGTATCTGCGCGATGAAATAAAACAGATGAAAGAAGAAAAATAGGAAATACGGAGGCAACAGATGTCTGCAAAGACCATATTTGTAAAGGGTGCCAGAGAGCACAATCTGAAGAACATTGATATTGAACTTCCGCGGGACAAGCTGATTGTTTTTACAGGGCTTTCCGGTTCCGGAAAATCATCGCTGGCATTTGACACAATTTATGCCGAAGGGCGGCGTCGCTATGTGGAATCCCTTTCCTCGTATGCACGTCAGTTCCTCGGCCAGGTCGAAAAACCGGATGTTGACTATATTGATGGGCTATCTCCGGCTATTTCCATTGACCAGAAAACCACATCAAAGAATCCGCGCTCCACAGTGGGAACCGTAACGGAAATCTATGACTATCTGCGCCTGCTTTACGCACGCATAGGTATTCCGCACTGCCCGGTGTGCGGCCGCGAAATTCGCCAGCAGACGGTGGACCAGATTGTAGACCAGGTGCTGTCGCTGCGTGAAGGGACAAAAGTCCTCATCCTCTCACCAGTCGTCCGCGCACGGAAGGGTGAACACCTGAAAGAACTGGATGCCGCACGGCGAAGCGGGTTTGTACGTGTCCGTGCAGATGGAATCCTTTATGACCTTTCAGAAAATATTCCGCTCGAAAAAAACAAGAAACATACGATTGAAGTTGTAGTAGACCGGCTTGTTATCCACCCGGAAATCCGTTCCAGACTGGCTGATTCGATTGAAACAGCCTCTTCGCTTTCCAATGGACTTATTGTTGTAAATGTTGTGGATGGGGAAGATCACCTGTTTTCGCAAAACTATGCCTGCCCGGAGCACGGTATCAGTGTGGAAGAGCTGACGCCGCGGATGTTTTCATTTAACAGCCCGTTCGGCGCTTGTCCTAAATGTTCAGGTCTCGGCGTGTTTATGAAAATTGACCCAAGCCGGATTATACCGGATAAGTCCCTTTCCATTAACCAGGGAGGGTTGAAAGCCGGTGGATGGGCAATGGAGGGCAACACCATAGCCGCCATGTACATGAATGCCCTTGCAAAGCGCTACCATTTTTCACTTGATACTCCGATTGAAAAACTTTCCCCGGAAATCATCGATGTTCTTCTCTATGGTACAAAAGGTGAAAAAATAAAAGTCCAGCGGGATAGCAGCTTTGGCCGCAGCACCTATGAAACCGAGTTCGAGGGTATTATCAATAACCTTGAACGGCGCTTTCATGAAACGCAGAGCAACTGGATTCGTGATGAAATTCAAAATTATATGAGTGCGATTCCATGCGATGCCTGCCACGGAAAGCGTCTTTCGCCCATAAGCCTTGCTGTTACGGTAGGCGGAATCAATATTGCAGAATTCTGCGATATGTCCATTTCCGATTCACTTGACTTTGCCAACAATCTCAAATTGACCGAGCGGGAGAATACAATCGCACGGCTTATCCTGAGGGAAATTAAAAGCCGCCTTGGCTTTTTAAAAAATGTCGGCCTCGAGTATCTCACACTTTCCCGACCGGCTGGAACACTTTCCGGCGGTGAAAGCCAGCGTATTCGCCTTGCTACGCAGATTGGTTCTTCGCTGACCGGCGTCCTGTATATCCTTGATGAGCCGAGTATTGGTCTTCATCAGCGCGACAATGCCAAGCTCCTCGCAACGCTGAAGCATCTGCGTGACCTTGGCAATACTGTTATTGTGGTAGAACATGATGAAGAAACCATGTGGGCTTCCGACCATATTGTCGACATTGGCCCGGGCGCCGGGGTCCACGGCGGCAAGGTTGTGTTCAGCGGAAAGGTACAGGACATTGTAAACTGCAAGGAATCTATTACCGGCCAGTACCTGAGCGGACGCAAAAAAGTAGAAGTGCCGGAAAAGCGCCGAAAGGGCAATGGTAAAAAGCTGAAAATCATCGGTGCTTCTCAGAACAATTTAAAAAACATCGATGTTTCAATCCCCCTCGGCACATTTGTCTGTGTCACAGGCGTTTCCGGTTCCGGAAAATCGTCGCTTATTAATGAAATCCTGTACAAATACCTCGCGGCGGAGCTGAATGGAGCGAAATGTCACCCGGGAAATTTTAAGAAGATAACTGGGCTTTCGGCACTTGATAAAGTCATAGCAATCGATCAGTCGCCGATTGGCCGTACGCCACGCTCTAACCCCGCAACTTACACCGGTGTGTTTAACGACATCCGAACTCTGTATGCGTCTACACAGGAAGCAAAGATGCACGGCTTTACCTCCAGCCGCTTTTCCTTTAATGTAAAAGGCGGCCGCTGCGAAGCCTGCCAGGGTGACGGTATCATCAAAATTGAAATGAATTTTCTGCCGGATGTTTATGTTCCGTGCGAAGTCTGCAAGGGCAAACGATACAATCGGGAAACACTTGAGATAAAGTATAAGGGCAAAAGCATTTATGATGTGCTTGAAATGACGGTGGAAGAGGGACTTTCCTTCTTCAGCAGCATCCCAAGAATTGCCCGGAAACTGCAGACTCTTCAGGATGTCGGTTTGGGCTACATTAAAATAGGACAGCCTGCAACGACTCTTTCCGGCGGTGAGGCACAGCGTGTGAAACTTGCCGCAGAACTTGGCAAACGTGCAACCGGCCGTACCATCTATCTTTTGGATGAACCGACGACAGGCCTGCATATCGCAGACGTTCACAAATTAATTGACGTTCTTCAAAAGCTGGTGGATGCCGGAAACACTGTGCTTGTGATTGAACATAACCTTGACCTCATCAAAACAGCCGATTATATTATTGACCTTGGCCCGGAAGGCGGAAACGGCGGCGGGCAGATTGTAGCCTGCGGCACGCCAGAACAGGTGGCAAAGGTTCCGGAATCCTATACAGGCCAGTACCTGAAAAAGATGCTGAAATAATTTTTTTTTTTGCGAACGCTCTGAAAAGGGCGTTCGCTTTTTTAACGGCACAGGCGGATTTTTTCTGCCTGTGCTTTTTCTTTGCAAAACATGTCCTCTTTTCTTTTGGAAAGGTTCTAACGCAGAAACTTTGTCCATAAGTATGTTGTGTGAAGGGAGAGGACAAGGCAATGAATCAGCAGAAAGAAAAACGCTTTGACTCCGCAGCGGAAGGGGTATGCGAAAGGATCCACCGCTGCCTTGTGGCTTTGCCCGCTGATGTAAAAGGGCAAACTCAGGAAATTCGGCTGCGCATCAACCGCCCGGTCACCATAAGCTGCCCTAATGGGATTTATTTTGTAAAAGGAAACGGCGGCATTGGGTGTCTTGCCGGTCGGGACAGCATCATTGCGGAAAAACCAGATTTGGAAGAGAGCTTCCGCATCCTGTGCGGAAATTCTGTTTACAGCCATGAAACAGAAATTCGAAGCGGGTTTATCACTCTGCGCGGTGGTCATCGCGCAGGAATCAGCGGCACGGCTGTTTTTCAGAACAGAACCATTTCCGGTATGAAAGATATTTCATCCATTAACATCCGCGTTGCACGCGAAGTGCCGGGCTGTGCCGATAAACTGCTGGATCGGCTGAAGGATTTCTTAAACGGGGGCCTCCTTCTAGCAGGGCCTCCTTCCAGCGGTAAAACGACGCTGCTGCGTGATATCGCACGCCAGCTTTCCAGCGGAACAAGAGGCAATATCCGTAAGGTTGCTATTGTTGATGAGCGCGGCGAGATTGCCGGTACCTTTCATGGTGTACCGCAGAACAATATTGGCCTTTGCTGTGATGTACTGGACGGCTATCCCAAAGCGGAAGGAATTCTCATGGCGGTTCGCTGTCTTTCGCCGCAGTACATTATCTGCGATGAGTTGGGTTCGGAAGAAGAGACCCGTGCAGTAGAGCAAAGCCTGAATGCAGGCGTCAGCATCATTGCCAGCATCCATGCTGGCAGTATGAAAGAACTGTGCCGCCGCAGACAGGCTGCTGCCCTTTTGCAGACAGGTGCTTTTTCCTCTGCCGCGCTTTTGCGGGGCTCCGAGTCACCGGGAAGTATCGAAAAAATTTACAGGGCAGGTGATCTGCTTGCTGAAGCTGATCGGCGCGCTTCTCCTGATTGCCGCGGGGTCACTCGCGGGCTATATGGAATCGCATAAGTTGGAACTTCGGGTTGAAAAGCTTGAGGCGTTTCTTCGTTTCCTTTCAGCGGCATGTGCTGAAATACGGTATTCATCCATGCCGGTCGCGGCCATTCTACAGTCACATAGTGAAGGAATTAACTTCTTTTCAAAAATAAAAGGAGAGGATGCAAAAAAAAACTGGCTTTCCGCGTGGAGCGGAGCCGTTTCGGAATATGCGCCAGGCGAAGGCTTTTCGCAGAAAGACGTGGAACTCCTGAAAGGCTTTGGCGCAGGTTTTGGCACAAGCGATACACAGGGTCAACTGGCGCATTTCAGTCTTTACCAGAATCTTGCGTCAGCCGCACTGAAGGACGCAAAGGAAAACCGCAGCAGGAAATCTAAATTATATCTGATGCTCGGCATTTTCGGGGGCGTTTCCGCCGCTATTTTGCTGTGCTGAAATCGGAGGAATTAAAATGAGTGTGGATTTGATTTTCAAAATTGCCGCCATTGGCATTATCGTTGCCGTTCTAAATCAGCTTTTAATCCGTTCCGGCCGGGAAGATCAGGCTATGATGACTACCATTGCAGGGCTGATTGTTGTACTGATGATGATTATTCAGCAAATCAGTATTCTGTTTAAGTCAATCAAATCCATTTTTGGGCTTTAAACAATGAATGTTATTGGAATTGCCGGGATAGCAATCTGTGCCGCTGTGATAGCGGCCACACTGCGCAGGTATCACCAAGAGTACGCCATTCTGGTTAGCATAGCGGCCGGCATTGTAATTCTGCTGAGTCTTCTTTCCAGCATTTCACCAGCAATCCGGCAGATCAGCACATTACTTTCCACCGCTGGGCTGGAACCGGATTATGCCGTTATCTTGTTTAAAACCATTGGCATCTGTTTTCTGGCACAGTTCGCAGCGGATTCCTGCCGAGATGCCGGCGAAAATGCCCTTGCTGCCAAAGTGGAATTGGCAGGGAAACTTGCTATTGTAGTTCTCGCTCTGCCGCTTTTTGAAAAGATTGCGCAGACGGCAACGGGCCTGATACGAGGATGAAAAAGAAAGAGGAAAATGGAAAGATGATGAAAAAAATAATCTGCTTTCTTTTCCTTTTAGTTGCTGCTTTTTCGCTTTGCACGGAAGCACACGCTGAAACAGTAGGTGCTTCACATCCGGATTATAGCAGCAGCAGTGAGCTTGCAGAGCAGAGCGGAGCAGCAAGCCTGCCGGACAAACTTCCAGAGGAAACGAAAAAGATGCTTCAGGGGCTCGGCGTTGATGGCTCCAACTGGTCTTCCGTTACGTCCATAACGCCGCAGAATTATTTTCAAAAAATTCTGTCTGTGTTTTCCGGGCAGTTGAAACATCCGCTTCGGGTATTCGCCTCGGCTGTTTCCATTATCCTTTTGTGTGCTCTGATTAGTGGCATGAAGCTTTCATTTGGAGAAAAGCCGCTGGGTGGGGTAGTAGGCACCGTGGGGACTCTCTGTATGTGCGCTGTGATTATCCAGCCCATCGTATCCTGCATTTCAGATGCAGCGGAAGTTTTGAAAGCCTCTTCTGCCTTTTTACTCGCGTGCGTTCCAGTGCTTACGGCAGTTATGGCTGCGGCGGGGCAAGCTGTTACAGCCGGTTCCTACCATATTTTGATGATGGCAGCCGGGAATGCAATCTCGCTTTTTGCCTCAACTTTCTTAGTGCCGATGATGAACATATTCCTTGCTCTGTCCGTTGTTTCATCTGTTTCGCCAGGAATTCATCTGAATGGTTTCTGCAGTGTTCTGAACAAAATTGTTAAGTGGATTATGGGACTCGGCATGACTCTGTTTACCGGCCTTGTTACCACACACTCCCTCGTCGCCGCTTCTCAGGACAGTACCACTGCCAAAGCCGCTAAATTTGTTGTGGGTAGTTTTGTCCCGGTTGTAGGCAGTGCCCTTGGTGAAGCACTAAACACGGTTTCCGGCTGCGTAAAGATGCTGAAGTCCGGCATAGGGGCATTTGGGCTGCTTGCGGGGCTGCTCATTTTTCTTCCGGTTCTGGCGGAATGTATGCTCTGGATTATTACGCTGATGCTATGTTCCGGCATAAGCCAGGTCTTCGAACTGGATGGTATTACGGGATTATTAAAAGCCGCATCGGATGTTGTTTCCACTATGCTTTCCATTCTGCTCTGCTGTATGACCGTTTTGATTATTTCTACGGTCGTCATGCTTTTAATAGGAGGGGCAACATGAAAGAGATTCAGCAGTGGACGGCTGTTATTTGCCTGGCAGCACTTACCGCAACGCTGGCGCAGTGGCTTCTGCCGCCCGGTTGCATGGAACGCATGGGAAAATTTATTGTTGGCGCTTTCATTGTCTGCGTTATGATTTCACCAATCTCAAAATTTGTGCCGCAGGCGAATTTGGCCCTTTCGGGATCAACAAATCCCGAAAAACAGCAAAGTGAACAGCTTGAAAACACGGTTGAAAATCAGGTGGAGGAAGAATCCAGAAAAAGTATTACAAGCCTTGTAACGGCTGAATTAAGCCGTATCGGCATGAAATGCAAAAATGTTCAGGTCACCATGGATAGAAACAAAGATGGCCGCATATCAATTACTAAAGTGATTGTCTGCCTGAATAGTAAAAATGCAGCCGATGCACGGACGGCAAAAGAATACCTTGAAAAAGAGCTTCAGCTAAAGACGGAGGTCGTTTTAAATGGCGGCTGAAAAAGACAAGACGGAAGGAAAAACAAAGGCACTGTTTCAAAAGCTCGCAGAAAATGATACTTGCCGAAGAATCATTGTGTGGGCGGGTATTCTGGGAATTGCACTCATCCTGATTTCCGGAAATTTGAAAAGCTGCAGCACGCCGGTATCGGCAGGCGCAGCATCGTCCGCTTCATCGGTGCATCCAGCACTTTCAGCGGAAGCCTATGAACAGCAGATGGCAAAACAGCTTTCTGGCATTGTTTCACAGATTGACGGAGTTGGCCGTGCGCAGGTTATGGTAACTTTGGAACAGACTTCTCAAAATATTTACGCAACACAGGAAAAAACAAGCGACCAGCAGACAAGTGAAAATGCGGAAAGCGGAAGCGGAAAGCAAGAAACCAACAACAGCGACGAAAAGAACTATTTAATTGTAAAAGATGAAAACGGCACAGAGCGTACAGTTCCGGTAACGGAAATCCAGCCGCTGGTAAAAGGCGTTGTTGTTGTCTGCGACGGCGGAGGCGACCCGAAAGTGCAGCAAAGCATCACTGATGCTGTTACAACAGCTTTGCATATCTCATCCACACGGGTATGCGTTATAAAGGCAAAATAATATTAAGGTCAGGGGGAATCAAGTTATGACAATGGGCAAACGGCAGTTGGTGCTTGCTGCTTTGGTTGTTGCGCTCGGGGCAGCCGTATACCTCAACTGCGTATTTTCCGGCAACGGTGCACAGAAGCTTCCAGCTACACAGGCCGTTGCATCCGGTACGGATCGGCAGTTTGGGCAAACACTGCTGGTAAATGCAAGTGCTGCTTCGGCAAGCAAAAAGGCCGTTTCCAAGCCTGGTAAAACGCCAGCTGCCAAAACCGCAGCTTCTGGCACAGACGATTATTTCAGCCAGGCAAGACTTTCGCGGCAGAAAGCTCAGGATACTGCCAAAGAAGATATTACGAAACTTCTGGAAGATACCAAAGCAAACACAACTGTGAAAAAAGATGCTGTGACAAAAGCTGCCGTTATTACACAGAATCTTCTGCGTGAAGCAGATATTGAAACACTTGTAAAGGCAAAGGGATACCAGGACTGCATTGCGACATTGAATAATGACCAGTGCAATGTCATTGTAAAGACAAAAACGCCAAAACAGAGTGACGCCATTGTAATACAGGATATTGTAGCAGGGCAGACTGGGCTTTCTTTCGACAAAATAAAAATTATTGAGCGTACGTAGTTGAGTTTACGGGGAAATGTGGTATAATAACCCCGTGGAAGCTTGAAAATTTACAGCGGATTTTTTACAGTCCTCCACATTTGTGGAGGACTTTTTTTATCCGAAAACCGGAGGATTTTATGAATCGTAGAAAATTACGTGAGCAGGCGTTTGTGCTGATCTTTGAAAGAAGTTTCAGCCATGAAACAACCCGCTCTATTATAGACACAGCAGAAATGTCGGAGGATGTTCATATTGAAGAATTTGCTGAAAAAACCGCGTGCGGCGTTGAGAAACATGAAGCGGAAATAGACGCTGTAATTCAAAAATATATCCGAGGGTGGGCGTTCAGCCGCCTTTCAAAAGTTTCCCTTGCGCTTTTGAGGCTTGCGCTGTATGAGATGAAGTTTGAGCCGGATATGCCCATAAGCGTTTCCATTAACGAAGCCGTAAGCCTTGCAAAAAAATATGGCGGCGAGGAAGACGCGCCGTTTATAAATGGTGTTCTTGGCTCTGCCGCAAAAGAGATCGGTGAAAAAAATGCCTGATGTTTTGGGCATTGACACCAGCAACTACACAACATCGGCGGCACTGTACTGCGGAGGAGAAATATACCAAAGCAAGCGGCTCTTACCCGTTAAGCAGGGTGAAATGGGGCTGCGCCAGAGCGATGCAGTTTTTCACCATGTGCAGCAGCTCCCTGAAGTGATGAAAGCCCTTCCGTTTGGCAAGGCAAAAATAATGGCAGTGGGTGTTTCTAATCGTCCCAGAAGCATGGAAGGTTCTTATATGCCGTGCTTTCTAGCCGGCGTTTCTGCCGCGTCTGCTGTTTCCCTTACACTTGGTGTGCCTCTTTATACGTTTTCACACCAGCAGGGTCATATTGCGGCTGCTTTGTATTCAGCGGGGCAGCTGAAGCTGCTTCGCCAGCGGTTCCTTGCTTTTCATGTTTCGGGAGGAACTACGGAAGCTGTATTCTGTGAACCGGACTGCGCAGAAATCTTTACGACAAAAATTGTTGCCGGTTCGCTTGACCTGAAGGCCGGTCAGGCAGTAGACCGCGTTGGCGTCATGCTTGGCCTGCATTTCCCGGCAGGCCTGGAACTTGAAAAACTTGCACTGCGTTCGCAGAAACAGTTTCGCATCCATCCCAGCATGAAGGGATGCGACTGTTCTCTTTCCGGTATCCAGAATCAGTGTTTTGCAATGATACAGAAAGGCGAGCCGAAAGAAGAGATCGCAGCGTTCTGCCTACAGTCTGTTTTGGCTGCGCTTGATGAAATGGCAGCTGCTCTTCTGAAAAAATACGGAAACCTTCCGTTGCTGTTTGCAGGCGGTGTTATGAGTAACTCGATTATTCGGGAAGCACTTACGAAAAAGTACGGCGCTTTTTTTGCGGAGCCTGCTTTTTCCACTGACAATGCTGCCGGAATTGCTGTGCTTACTGCTTTAAAGGAGGAAATGTGCTGTGACTCTGGAACCAGTTGTATTAACGGTAACACAGCTGAACACATACCTGAAAGCCCAGTTCGAGGGTGACGAGAATCTCTCACAGATTTTCATTACGGGCGAAATTTCAAACTTTACAGACAATTACCGCTCCGGCCATCTTTATTTTACGTTGAAGGACGAACGGTGTTCTGTGCGTGCTGTCATGTTCGCGCGAAATGCCTCCCGGCTGCGCTTTCAGCTGGAAGATGGTATGAAAGTAATTGCGCGGGGCAGGGTAAGTATCTATGAGGTTACCGGTCAGTACCAGCTTTATGTAGAAGATCTTCAGCCGGATGGTCTTGGTGCATTGAACCTTGCTTTTGAGCAGCTGAAGGAAAAGCTGGAAAAAGAAGGGCTGTTTGCAGCAGAACGCAAAAAGTCCCTTCCGAAGATTCCCCAAAGAATTGGTGTTATTACTTCACCGACCGGTGCGGCAGTTCATGATATTTTCACCATACTGGAGCGTCGCTGGCCACTGGCGCAGGTGGTTTTCTGCCCCGTCCAGGTGCAGGGAAATACGGCAGCCCCACAGATTGTAAACGCACTGCGTCTGATGAATCAAAAGCAATGTGCAGATATTATTATTGTCGGCCGAGGCGGCGGCTCGCTGGAAGATTTGTGGGCATTTAATGAAGAATGTGTAGCACGGGCTGTTTCGGAGTCTTCAATTCCGGTCATTTCCGCTGTCGGCCACGAGACAGATTTTACAATCTGCGATTTTGCCGCCGATTTGCGTGCGCCAACTCCATCTGCAGCAGCGGAGCTTGCTGTTCCTGATAAAGCCGAAATGCTGGCACAATTTTCGGCACAGAAAATGCGACTTAAAAATGCCATTGAAGTAAAACTACAGCAGGTGAAAGAAGAATTCCTTCCCCTTGCCGAAAGCAGGGTGATGAAAAACCCGTTGGAATCCATTGAAATATGCCGCGAAAAGATTGACTGTTTGGCGGCTTCTGCGCAGAAATCGACTCTTGCAGCCGTAAACTGCAGCAAAGAAGCACTCGCTGCCTTAAGCGGAAAGCTGAACGCCCTAAGCCCGCTGGCAGTCCTTTCACGCGGATATGCAGCAGTTTTCCAGGAAAATGGAACATCTATTTTATCTTCCGCAGTTGCTGAAAAGGATGATAAGGTAGAGGTTCGCTTTTCGGATGGTTCTTTAGCCTGTACGGTAAATGAAAGGAAAGCAGGTACCGGAAATGAATAAGAAAATGACGTTTGAAGCTGCTACGGACCAGCTTAGCAAAATTGTTGAGCAGTTGGAAAGCGGAGAAAAACCGCTTGATGAGTCATTAAAACTTTTTGAAGAAGGTTCGGCTCTTGTTTCTTTCTGCTATGAGAAACTTTCGTCAGCTGAGCAGAAAATAAAGACTCTTACAGAGCAGGATGGAGCATCGAATGGGAAAGATTGAGCGCAGCAGCTACATTTCCACAGTGGAAGACGCTTTGGAGCGCTATGTGCCGGAAGTAGCTTCTCTTTTGCAGGCGGATTTGTTCCGAGCCATGCGCTATAGCCTTCTTGCAGGTGGCAAACGAATACGGCCAGCACTTGTACTGGAATTCTGCGGCCTTTGCGGAGGTGACCAGGAAGCTGCTCTTCCTTTTGCCTGTGCGATTGAAATGATACACACATATTCATTGATTCACGATGATCTTCCCTGCATGGACAATGATGGAATGCGGCGCGGCAAGCCCTCCAACCATGTCGTGTTTGGGGAAGCCCAAGCGCTGCTTGCCGGTGATTCGCTTCTTACGATGGCGTTTGAAACTATGCTTTCCCCAGAAAGTGTAAAGGCGGCCGGTGCGGAACGAGCATCCGCGGCGGCCGGGGTGTTGGCCCGCGCGGCAGGCGCTTACGGTATGGCAGGCGGGCAGGCGATTGACCTGATGAGCGAAGGCCAGCGGATTCCAATGGAAACGCTGCAGAAGATGGATGAATGCAAAACAGGCGCACTGATTCGTGCGGCGGCAAAAATGGGTTGCGTTCTTGCAGGCGCAAAAGAACAGTATCTTCACGCCGCAGACGAATATGCGGCGGCTGTAGGCTTTGCATTTCAGATTGTAGATGACATCCTGGATGTGGAAGGGAGTGCCGAAGCGCTGGGCAAGCCAATCGGAAGCGACACAGAAAATGAAAAGAGCACCTACGTTTCTCTTCTTGGCCTTGAAAATGCAAAGCGTGCCGTCGAAAGCCTCACAAAAACGGCGGAAGACGCGTTAAGTACATTTGATGGCGACACTTCATACTTGAATGACCTTGCCCGGAAACTGGCAGAAAGAAATCACTGATCTGCCCAAATCTTTCGGTTGACAAGTTTTACAGAATATGATATGCTATTTAAGCCGCTTATTGCGGGCTTAAGAGGCATATTATGCTCGCCCGGCAATAGCGAGATTAAGAAAAGGCAGGGCCTTTATTCATGTTTGCAGTAATTGAAACAGGCGGCAAGCAGTACAAAGTGCAGAAAGATGATGTTATCTTTGTTGAAAAGCTTGCGGCAGAAAAAGACTCCACAGTTGAGTTCAAAGTTCTTGCTCTGAACAGCGACGATGGAATGAAACTTGGTACCCCATATGTTGAGGGCGCTAAGGTAACAGGCAGAGTCCTTAAAAACGGTAAATCTCCGAAGATTACTATTTTTACCTACAAATCCAAGAAGAATGAAAAACGTAAAATGGGTCACAGGCAGCCTTATACGCAGGTTCAGATTGAAGCGATTGACGCCTGACGACATACCATGATACAAACGGATTTTTTTCTGAAGCACGGAAGTCTGCTTGGCTTTCAGGTAAGCGGGCATTCTGATTTGGCGGAAGCAGGGACAGATATCCTTTGTGCGGCAGTTTCTTCGGCAGCGTATATGGCTGTGAACACCGTTACAGAGGTTCTTCATATAGAGGCTGAAGTTCATGCGGAAGACGGATTCATGTTTTTGAAAATTCCAGAGTCCAGCGTTGCTTCCTGTGCGGCAATACTGAAAGGTTTTCGTCTGCATATGGCGGCATTGCAGGAACAGTATCCTAAAAACATCCATTTAATTGACACGGAGGTGTAAATTATGCTGAAAATTAATATTCAGCTTTTTGCTCATAAAAAAGGAATGGGTTCTACTAAGAACGGCCGTGATTCCGAATCCAAGCGCCTTGGCGTAAAGCGCTCGGATGGTCAGTTCGTTCTGGCTGGAAATATTCTGGTCAAACAGCGTGGCACTCATTTTCACCCGGGTGAAGGCGTAGGAAGAGGCTCCGACGATTCTCTGTTTGCGTTAATCGACGGTACAGTGAAGTTTGAGCATCTTGGAAAAGACCGTAAAAAGGTCAGCGTTTACGCCGAGCAGGAATAAGCGGCGAAAAACAATTAGAAAATCCCGGGTGTTTTCGCCCGGGATTTTTTTCATGTTTTGGCACAAAATAAATTTATAAAAAACTGCGGTAAGAAGGGTTAGCATGTTTATTGACAGTGCAAAAATAAAGGTTTGCGCAGGGAATGGCGGCGACGGAGCCGTCGCGTTTCACCGCGAAAAATATATTGCATCCGGCGGGCCGGATGGCGGCGACGGCGGCCGCGGTGGAAACGTTGTTTTTGAGGTGGATGCAAGCCTTTCCACCCTTTCTGATTTCCGATATAGGCGTAAATTTGTGGCGCAATCAGGTGAAAATGGACGCGGCAAACGCTGCAGTGGGAAAGGCGGCTCCGACCTCGTTATCCGGGTGCCGCGTGGCACGCTGCTGAAAGATGCTGAAACCGGGCGTTTGATTGCAGATCTTTCTGCAGATGAACCGCAGATTATAGCCAAAGGCGGCCGTGGCGGATGGGGCAATGCACGTTTTGCAACTGCTACCCGGCAGGCTCCCCGCTTTGCAAAAGCAGGTGCGCAAGGTGAGCAACTGGACCTGCAGTTGGAACTGAAACTGCTGGCAGATGTTGGCCTTGTCGGGTACCCAAATGTAGGAAAATCCACTTTAGTTTCCGTTGTAAGCGAAGCCAAACCGGAAATTGCCGATTATCATTTTACAACGGTTACTCCGGTCCTTGGTGTTGTGCGCCTTGCACCGAATCGCTCATTTGTAATAGCGGATATTCCGGGGCTGATTGAAGGTGCCAATGAAGGGGCAGGCCTTGGCCATCAGTTTTTGCGCCATGTAGAGCGGTGCAGGCTGCTTGTCCATATAGTTGATGTCTCCGGAAGTGAAGGGCGTGACCCCAAAGAAGATTTTAAGGTTATTAATTCCGAGCTGAAAAAGTTCAATCCCGAACTTGCTGCGCGCCCTATGCTGGTAGCCGGCAACAAGTGTGACCTGGCTTCGGAAGAACAAATTGCGGATTTCAAAAAATTTGTTGAAGACCAAGGCTATGAATTCTTTCCGATTATGGCGGCAATCCGCTATCAGGTAGATCCGTTGATGAACCGTGTGAGTGAGCTGCTGAGTAAACTTCCGCCGGTGAAGGTATATACACCGGAACCTGCTACCGCACAGTCGGCAGATCCAGCTGAAGGCAACGAGGTAACCATTCAAAAAGAAAACGGTGTTTATACGGTAGAGGGCCAATGGCTCTGCCAGACGATGCGTTCGATTAATTTCAGCGATGAAGATTCTCTGCGCTATTTTGAAAATGTGCTTGAAAAAACCGGCGTTATTAAAAAACTGCGCCAGGCGGGTATTTCGGAAGGAAATACCGTAAGCATTTATGGGCTTGAATTTAATTATATGGAATAGGGGGGGCGGGACCGTGGAACGATTTTTACCGGACGACTGTGATCCACGCCAACTCAGTCCTCTGACTTTGGCATTTATCGGAGATGCCGTTTATGAAATATTTGCCCGGGAACGTCTTGTCTGCAAAGGCAGCCGCCCAGTTTCGGAGCTGCACCGGCTTTCCGTGCAGGATGTCTGCTGCAAAGCTCAGTCGGCCGCTGCAAAAAAAATAGAACCGTTTCTTTCAGAAGAGGAGAATGCTATTTTTCGACGAGGCAAAAATGCTCATCCAGGGCATGTGCCTAAAAATGCAGAACAATCGGATTACCACGCTGCCACAGGGATAGAAGCTCTTTTTGGGTATCTGTACCTATGCGGCCGCATGGAAAGAATGCGTGAGTTGTTTGAGATTATAAAAGGATGATGCTGCCATGCCGCTGATTCATACTGTAAAAAGCAAAGCGTTAGACGTTGCAAAAGATTTTGCTGCTTATATTGTCGGGAGCGCCCTCCTCGCAATATCGATTGATATGTTTACTGCGCCAAACCATATTGCTCCGGGAGGGCTTTCTGGCATCTGCACCATGATAAATTATCTGACGAAGCTGCCAATTGGTGTTATGACACTCCTGCTAAACATACCTGTTTTTATTTGGGCTTTTGTAGAAATTGATTTTTCCAGTGTTGTGAAAAGTTTTGTTGCAATGATTATTTCATCCGTTGCGATTGATGTATTTTCATGGTTTGTGGTGCCATACAACGGAAGCGTTATGCTGGCCTGCATTTTTGGAGGCGTACTGCAGGGCATAGCATTGGCACTTATTTTTATGCGAAGCGCAACAACGGGTGGAACTGATCTTATTGCTCAGCTGCTCGGCCGCCATGTTCGGTTTCTTCCAATCGGGAAGTTAATGCTCTGTGTAGATGGCCTTGTGGTAATTGCTTCTGCTGTCGTTTATCACAGCATCGAAAATGCTATGTATGCAATTATAGCTATTTTTGTATGTTCCAAGCTGATTGATGTTATTCTGTACGGCACAGATATAGGAACAGGCAAAGTGCTGTTTATTATTTCTTCTAAAAGCCATGAAATTGCAGATGAGATTCTAAGTGACGTTGACCGGGGAGTTACAATTCTGGATTCCCGCGGCGCTTATTCCGGCAAAGAGGGAGAGGTGCTTCTCTGTGCAGTCCGCCGTTTCGAGGTGGCTCAGGTGAAGGATATTGTCCATACAATCGACCATAACGCATTTCTGATTGTGGGAGAAGCAGGTGAAATCACCGGGGAAGGCTTTCGCCCGGCAAAAGTTGATCCTCGCCGCGCAAAACGTTTGAAGGCTAAACTAAAACGGCGGAAAGAACATGAAAAAGAGGAATAAAAATACGGCTCTATGCAAAAAAGCACAGAGCCGTTTGCTGTAAAAGAGATTAATCTTTACAGTCTTTGCAGTCGCTGTAATCGTTAGACTCTTTGTTGCTGCCATTGCAATTCTTTGCGGAATTCCCCTGATTCTTTTTTGCTTGGCTTGACTGGCTTGAAGAACTGCCTTTCCTGTTTTTTTGAGATTTATTTTCCAAGGTGTTCACCCCCTTTGTGAAATATTCTTTGTTGTGAAAGTAAAGATTATACAAATAATTTGGAGTTGATGATGTTGGTTAATCTTCCTTCTGAATTTTTGCGGAGGATGAAAGAAATGCTGGGCAGTGAATTCTCCGATTATGAAGACTCTTTGCAGAATTCTCCGTTTCGTGGGATTCGCCTGAATCCACTCAAGTGCAAAATTGACATACTGAAAGAGGAGCTTCCTTTTTCGCTGAGGCCCACTCCGTTTTCACCGCTTGAATATTACATCCCGGATGATGTAAAAAAGCTAGGGTATCATCCGCTGCACCACGCAGGCGCATTCTATGTTCAAGAGCCTTCCGCATCTTCTGTTGTAACGGTACTTGACCCGAAGCCTGGAGAAAAAATTCTCGATTTATGCGCGGCCCCCGGCGGCAAGTCTACGCAGATTGCTTCTCTGCTTGCTGGAAAGGGAATTCTGTGGTCAAATGAGATTGTTCGCAGCCGCGCCAAAATCCTGTACTCCAATCTTGAACGCCTTGGGGTTCGAAATGCTGTTGTTTCTGCCTGTTACCCAGAAACACTCTGCCATGCCATGAAAGGTTATTTTGACCGTGTGCTGGTGGATGCACCCTGTTCAGGTGAAGGAATGTTTCGCAGAAGCGAAGAAGCCGTGCGGGACTGGAGCCCAGAGCATGTAAGGGCGTGCGCGGAACGGCAGTCTGCCATACTGGAAAGTGCATCGGCTTCCTTGCGGGAGGGCGGTATACTGGTTTACTCGACCTGCACATTTTCGAAAGAAGAAGACGAAGGCGTTGTGTCGGATTTTCTGAAGCGTCACGAGGATTTTCAGATGGAAGACTGTGGCGTTTCCTTTGGCCGCCCTGCGTTTCTTCCAAAAGCACGGCGCATTTTCCCGATGGATGGCGGGGAAGGACATTTTGTCGCCAAACTGCGCAAATACTCTTCGGTGCAGTGCAGTATCAACCAAGCGGCAAGTGCGACGGACGCGGAAACCGAGCAAGTGCAAAATTTACTGAAAAGCATCTTTAAAACGCAGCCGGCCGGGATGATATGGAAGAACCGCGTCGGCTTTTCTCTTGTACTCGAAGGTTTCCCAGAAATTCGTGGGCTGAATATCTTAAGTGCGGGAGTTTTGGCCGCAGAGGCACATAAAGGCAGAATGGAGCCAACTCATGCTATTTTTCAAGCATCTCGTGCTGAAAATATGAAAAATGTAATTTCCTTTGCGCATGACTCACCTGAAATACGGAAATTTCTTCATGGGGAAGAGCTTCAGGCCCCTACGGAAATAAAAGGATGGTGCGGTGTCGCAGTCGACGGCATTATGACCGGGTTTGGAAAATGCTCATGCGGAAGAATTAAAAACCACTATCCTAGAGGGCTGCGAACTCTTTAGCACTATAAAAGTTTAGCGGATTAAATAATTTACCTTGAAATAACAGAAAAAGGATGCTATAACTATAAGAAATCGCTTTTGCGTGATTTTTGAAATTTTGAAAGAAGGCATTCAATATGCAGAAAATCCGCTATGAATTGACGAAAACACCAAAGAAAAAACCGGCACAGGGTGATCCGCTGCCGTTTGGCACCATTTTTACAGACCATATGTTTGTAATGGATTACACAAAAGGTCAGGGATGGCATGATCCGCGCATTGTACCATATGCACCGCTGCAGCTTGATCCGGCTTCGATTGTCCTTCATTATGCACAGGAATCTTTTGAAGGCATGAAGGCATACCGCACTCCTGATGGCTCGATTCAGCTTTTCCGCCCGGAAAAAAATGCGGCTCGTTTTAAGACGACGCATGAGCGTATTTGTATGCCGATTGTCCCGGAAGAAGATTTTGTGGAAGCCATTAAGGCGCTTGTTAAAACAGAAAAAGACTGGATTCCGTCCAAAGAAGGCCAGTCGCTTTATATTCGTCCGTTCTGCATTGCAACGGAGCCACATCTTGGTGTAAAGCCTTCTGACACTTACCAGTTTATTATTATCTGTTGCCCGGTCGCTGCGTATTATCCAACAGGGCTGAACCCCGTAAAGATTTACGTCGAAGACAAATATGTTCGTGCAACTCCCGGCGGCACAGGATACATCAAATGCGGCGGCAATTACGCAGCATCCCTTATTTCTCAGGAAACAGCAGAGTCCCTCGGCTACAGCCAGACACTTTGGCTGGATGGCGTAGAACGCAAATACGTTGAAGAGGTTGGTTCTATGAACTGCTTCTTTAAGATTGACGGAACAATCTACACTGCGCCAACAGTCGGAACGGTTTTGCCTGGCATTACGCGTATGTCCTGCATTGAGCTGCTGAAAAAATGGGGTTACACGGTTTCAGAAAAACGTCTTCCGATTGTGGATGTCATGAAAGCTTCAAAAGATGGCAAGCTGGAAGAAGTTTTTGGTACTGGTACAGCTGCTGTCATTTCCCCGGTCGGTGAACTTCGCTATGAAGGTGAAGTTGCCCACATCAACGACGGTAAGACTGGTGAAGTTACGCAGAAGCTCTATGATGCACTTACAGGCATTCAGTGGGGCCGTCTTCCGGATACCATGGGCTGGACTACAAAAGTCTGCTGAGTTTGTCTTATTTCAAAATGCCACTCTGCACTGCGGGGTGGCATTTTTTGTGGAGAGGTTTATGCGAAAAATTGCTTTTTCAGTTTCTCCGGCATATGAAGGTATTCTCTTACGGGGGTATTTAAGAAATGTAGTTTGTCTTTCTGCACGACAAACGGCCAAGCTGAAACGTGTCCCGGGCGGCATCACCAGAAATGGCAGACCAATTACGGCTCCGGAGCGTCTTCACGCCGGTGATACGGTGTGCATTGCTTTTCCTGAAGACAAAAAGCTTTCCACACCGGTTAAATTGCCAATTGCCGTCGTTTATGAAGATGAAGATGTTCTGGTCGCAGAAAAGCCTCCCGCTATGCCAATGTATCCATGTCCGGGCCATGACCGCGACAGCCTTGCAAATGCAGTCGCCTATCTGCAAAGCTGCTCTGGCTGTTTTTATTCCTACCGCCCAATTTACAGGATTGATAAAGATACGAGCGGGCTTGTACTGATAGCTAAAAATTCATTTGCGGCTTCCCGCCTTTCCGGAAGAGTTCAAAAAACGTATCTTGCTCTTTGTGAGGGAAAGCTTACAGGCGGTGGAACCATATGCAGACCAATCGGGCTAAAAGCGGGCCACAGTATACAAAGAGCTGTGCGGCCGGATGGTGAAAGGGCTGTTACCCAGTGGCGTTCTGTCAGCAGCGGCAAAGAACTAAGTCTGATTGCGGTTCACCTTAAAACCGGGCGTACACATCAAATACGGGTCCATTTCTCTTCTTTTGGGTTTCCGCTTGCAGGGGATGATATGTATGGTGGAAGTCTGGGACAAATCAGCCGTCAGGCGCTGCACTGTGCAGAGCTTCGCTTTCGCCATCCAGTAACAGGGAAAAGGATGCGTTTTCGCTCATTCCTTCCGGAAGATATGGCGTGCTTAGTCAAAAGCACTAGAAATGCTTATGCATAAGTATTCATTGTTTTCTATTAATATACTTGTATTCTGCATAATTATGCGCTATAATGAGCTTACCTTATTCAGTAAACAGTATATTGGAAGGAAGAGAATATTATGAAAAAGCTAAAAACCATACTTACGGCAATTCTTGCTGTAGCTGTTGTTATTCCTTTTGCGGCGTGTTCCAGTGCATCAAACAGCAATACCATTACCATGTCAACCAATGCAGAATTCGAACCGTTTGAGTACAAAGATCAGAACTCTATTATTGGCATAGACGCAGATATTGCAAATAAGATTGCTGCCAAACTCAACAAAAAGCTGAAAATTAATGATGTTGACTTTGATTCATTAATTACGGAGCTGAACAGTGGCAAATGCGATTTTGTTGCGGCTGGCATGACCGTTACAGATGACAGAAAAAAGAATGCTGATTTTTCAGACCCATATTTCGATGCTACACAGTCTATTATTGTTCTGAAAGGCAGCAAAATAAAATCGCGTACAGATTTGAACGGTAAAAAGGTCGGCGTGCAGTTAGGCACTACAGGCGATACCTTCTGTACAAACCAAGACGGTAAAAGTGACATTAAGGTCGCTCATGTTGAACGTTTCAACAAAGGTGCGGATGCTATTTCTGATTTGATGAACGGCAAAATTGATGCAGTTGTTATCGATGACTTTCCTGCTCAGAA
>JAEZFF010000097.1 GCA_023417635.1 Bacillota bacterium
TGCCACAGTGCCTTTCGAAAAGTAACCTCAATACTGGTATCCTTTCCTTTGATGTGGCTCATTGTACGGCTTCGTTGTTCTGGTGTCATAACATCGCTCATTGTAGACCACCTTAGTTTACTCAACGCAAAAAAATACAGATGTACAGCCAAATTCTACTGCCCATGTTTAGCTACCCTGTATAATTTTCGGCTACCTTATCCCCAAGTCGAATCAGCACAGTAACTCGACGTACTTTCCAAATATACCCTTTGCTCTTATCTTATTATTTTATCATAGCCACATTCTAATAAAAAGTACCTGACTTGTACAGCTGCAGTTTTAAGACTTAAGCAATGGCATAAATGCAATCTCTGAAGAAAAAGGGGTTGCATTTTTTGCTATCTATTTATCTCTGCCATTATTGATCCACCGCAAAAAAAACTGACCATTATCATGTTTGTCTAAAAAGTAGAAATTATTTAATACTAGCCCGCCAAAAAGGTAATGAAATTTAATAAATAACCCAGGCCCCTATTACCGGAGCTTGGGCATAAAAAGGAGAAGTGATAATGCAAGCATCACAAATTATTACCCTGATCGCAGCCGGGCTCACCATGTTCGGCGTGATCGGCTTTTTATCTTTGCTGGCCCATTACTACACCCTGAACGGCATCAAGTCCAAGACCGTGGGCGACGGCCAGCACGGTACGGCACGCTGGGCGACCAAGCAGGAGATTAAAAAGACCTATACGGAAGTCCGGTTTGAGCCGGAAAAATGGCGCAAGGGAGAAAAACGGCCCACGGCGCAGGGACTGGTGGTCGGTTGGCGAAAAGCGCCCCTGTTCGATAAAACGGCTCCCCATGGTTACGCGCTGGTGGATGACGAGGATATCCACTGTCTGATGATCGGCGCGGCGGGCGTCGGCAAGACCGCGAATTTTCTCTATCCGAACCTGGAATACGCCTGTGCCTGCGGCATGTCTTTTATCACCACCGATACCAAGGGCGACCTCTACCGCAATTATGCGGGAATCGCAAAAGATTATTACGGCTACCATGTGGCGGTCATCGACCTGCGCAACCCCACCCGCTCGGACGGTAACAACCTGCTCCATCTGGTAAACCGGTACATGGATATGTATATCGAAAATCCCGATAATCTGGCGTACAAAGCCAGAGCGGAGAAGTATGCCAAAATCACGGCCAAGACCATCATCAACTCCGGCGGCTTCGACACCGCCTCGGCCGGACAAAACGCTTTCTTCTATGATGCGGCCGAGGGGCTTCTGACCTCTGTCATTCTGTTGATTGCCGAATACTGCGAACCGAAACAGCGGCACATTGTGTCGGTGTTCAAGCTCATTCAGGATTTGCTTGCACCAAGCGGCGTGAAGGGCCGGACGCTTTTTCAGATGCTTCTGGCGCACCTGCCGGACGAGCACAAGACCAAATGGTTTGCCGGCGCCGCGCTCAACACGGCGGAGCAGGCCATGCAGAGCGTTCTGTCCACGGCGCTTTCCCGGCTCAACGCTTTTTTGGACTCCGAACTGGAGCAGGTGCTGTGCTTTGATACCGCCATTGACGCTGAAAAGTTCTGCACGGAAAAAAGCGCCGTCTTCCTCGTCATGCCGGAGGAAGACAATACGAAGTATTTCATCATTTCGCTGATCGTCCAGCAGTTCTACCGGGAAATCCTCTCTGTGGCCGACGAGTACGGTGGCAAGCTGCCGAACCGCGTGATGATGTTCCTCGACGAAATCGGCACCATCCCCAAGATTGAGTCGGCCGAGATGATGTTCTCCGCCAGCCGGTCACGCCGGGTTTCCATCGTCGCTATTATCCAGAGTTTTGCGCAGCTGGAAAAAAACTACGGTAAAGAGGGCGCTTCCATCATCATTGACAACTGCCAGGACACCGTGTTCGGCGGCTTTGCTCCAAACAGTGAATCGGCTCAGATTCTCTCAAAAGCCCTTGGCAATCAGACCGTCATGAGCGGCTCCATCAGTCGCGGGAAAAACGATCCCAGCCAGTCCCTGCAGATGATCGAGCGGCCGCTGATGACGCCGAACGAACTCAAATCCATGCCCAAGGGCCGGTTTATCGTCACAAAGACAGGGGCCTATCCGATGCGCACCCGGCTGAAGCTGTTCCTCGAATGGGGTATCACCTTCGGAAAGCCGTATGAGATTGCGGAGCAATCCGCCCGAAAGGTGGAGTACGCAAACCGTCACTCGCTCGAAGAAGAAATCATCCGGCGCAACGCCGCGTGCGAAGCCGATCCGGAGGAAAAATCGGAACCCGATTCTCCCGCTTCCGCTGGTATCCAGCACACTCCCGCATTGGAGCATAAGGCACCGGAACAGCAAAAGTCCTCAATACGGATCTAGCGTGAGGCGATCTTATGAGCTATTTTTCATCACTCTATGCCTCGGATCTGCCGCACCGGGCCGTGGCTGTGTATATGTATCTGCGTGACCGTTGCGATAAAGATGGCAAATGCTATCCCGCGATAGGTACCATCGCAAGAGAACTGAAGCTGTCCCGCAGCACCGTCAAACGCGCGATTGCCGACCTTGAAAAAAGCGGTTACCTGCGCAGGGAGCAGCGCTGGCGGGAAAACGGCGGCAAGAGCAGCAATATGTTTTATCTGACGAAGGGCGATTCCAGTTAGCGCCAAAAAGCAGACATTCCTCCAAGGGAGCGGCCTGTCTATACGCTGGACTGTGGTACGGTTCATAGTGAACCGTCAGTGAAGATCCCACTCTAACAGAAAGCTAACGTCAGAGAAAAACAATCTACTCTACGATAAAGGGCCATCTCCCGTAAGAAGATGACCCTTTGCTCACTTCGTGTCCAGCAATGCCTTGACGGTTGCCATAACTACCTGAAGATCCCGCTCGTCACACAGCTGAATCATATGAATGATGTGTTCTTTTTTCTTGTCGGCGTGTTGAATTTCAGGATAGAAGATGGTATCCGCGGATATTTTCAGGGTGCGAATAAGCTTAAACAGCACTTTTACTCTCGGCAGTTTACTCTCGTTTTCAATCGCCATGATATACCGCGTCGTGATCCCAGTTTGTTCGGCAAGGGCGTCTTGTGTTAAACCGGCAGCCAGCCGCGCGTCTTTGATCGTCTGGCCGAAATTATTCAGTAGTTCCTCCACTGTCAGTTCACCTCCAAGGAAATTTTACCGTGGAGGAAGAAAAAAGAGAACGTACTGGCAATGGCGGCTATAGCGAATAAAAATTTTTTCTCTCGTTTTATGTGAAA
This sequence comes from Bacillota bacterium, assembly GCA_023417635.1. Classification (GTDB taxonomy): domain Bacteria; phylum Bacillota; class Clostridia; order Oscillospirales; family Acutalibacteraceae; genus Thermocaproicibacter. The sequence goes on from JAEZFF010000097.1 coordinate 3,256, forward strand.
GAGCATTTCCGATATTCGAATATAACCGTCAGCCACTCACACACCGAAATTATTATGAATTGAGAACTTGCTTTCATTCGCTTCCCCGTATATACTAAAAGATAATACGATACGGAGGGCAAGCATGCTTGATTATATATCTGTCCAGCAGACCGCTGAAAAATGGGAGATTTCAGAGCGCAGGATACAGAAGCTCTGCGAGGAAAGCCGTATTGAGGGTGCCGTCCGCTTCGGCCACGCCTGGGCGATCCCAAAGGATGCGGAAAAGCCATCAGATGCTAGGAAGAAGACTAAAGAGAATAAGTAGAATAAACTACGGTAAGCGCATCATTCTTTCTTGAAAAGTGTTGCGCGAAGGGGGCCAGATTATTGAAAAAAATCCTGATAATTGAAGATGATGATTATCTGGCGCATGAGATCGCGGATCATGTAAACTCATGGGGCTATGAGGCCAAATGCATAGACGATTTTAGAAATGTGCTTCCTGCTTTCGCAGATTTTGCCCCGCAACTTGTATTGATCGACATATCGCTGCCGTATTATAACGGATATCATTGGTGTACCGAAATCAGGAAAATCTCCAAGGTTCCAATTGTTTTCATCTCTTCGGCGTCCGACGGAATGAACATACTGACCGCACTTAACGCGGGAGCGGATGATTTTATCGCCAAGCCTTTTGATCTGACGATATTAACCGCAAAAATACAGGCGCTTTTCCGCAGAGCCTATGAGTTTGGAAACAATGCGTTTTTCATTGAGCATAAAGGCGTTATTCTGGATACGGCCAATGCGGTTTTACTTTATCAGGGGAAGAAAATTGAGCTAACCAAAAATGAAAACAAAATTTTGCAGATTCTCCTGGAAAATCGCGGAACGGTTGTCGCCAGGGACGCTATTATGACTTGCTTATGGGAAACTGACTGCTATATCGATGACAATACCCTGACTGTCAACATTCTGCGTCTGCGTAAGAAATTAGAGGAAGTCGGCCTTCAGGATTTTATCGTGACCAAAAAGGGAGCCGGCTATATGGTGGAGTAAATGAAATCATTTTTTAGTTTTCTAAAGGGGTATATAAGAATCAGAATAAAGGGAGCTGTCCTTCTCTGTGTTTTTGGAACGGTATTTGCCTCGGTGTTTTCGCTGTATAATCTGAAAACGGATGCCGTTTGGTATGCAATTGAAATATGCCTTTTTATCGGGATATTCTATTTGGTAGTTGATTTCATTTTTCAATATCGACGCCATGTATCTTTACAGCGTATGAAAAAGCAGATTACGCTGGGGCTTGAGCATCTGCCCGCACCAGGAAATGTGTTTGAAAAGGATTATCAGGAACTGCTGGGCATTTTATCTGCCGACCGTGCGGAGGTAATTACTTCCGCCGAAGCGCAAATCAGTGAGATGACGGATTACTATACCATGTGGGCGCATCAGATAAAAATACCGATTGCGGGGATGAAGCTGCACTTCCAGAAAAATAGGAGTCAGGAAAACACCGACCTGCTTCTGGAACTGTTCAGGATCGAGCAGTATGTGGATATGGTTCTGAATTATCTGCGCGTGGAGCATATGTCGTCCGACCTTGATCTGGAAGAATATAATCTGGAGGATATTGTCCGGCAGGCGGTACGCAAATACGCCGGAGTCTTTGTCAAAAAGAAGATTACGCTGGATTTCCAGCCATGCAGCTGCATGGTTTTAACGGATGAAAAATGGCTGTCCTTTGTGATTGAACAGGTACTCTCCAACGCGCTGAAATATACAAAGGAAGGTCGCGTCTCCATTTACCTGGATGCCGTTCTCCCGAGAACCCTTATAATCGAAGATACGGGAATCGGAATACAGCCTTCCGATCTCCCGCGTGTTTTTGAAAGGGGCTTTACGGGGTATAACGGGCGAACCGACAAAAGCGCCAGCGGCATAGGGTTGTACCTCTGTAAAAAGATATTGACCAAGCTTTCCCATAGCATCAGCTTAGAATCAGCCGTAAACAGCGGGACAAAAGTTAAAATCACTATGGAAACTGAAAAGGTAAGGCCGGAATAAGCACAGGTTCCAAACTTACATTTTTGTAAGTTTAGCTATGGGAATGTAAGCCTCTCATCAAGGTTTTACATTCCTGTTTTTTATAAAATGGTGATATGCAAAGGAGGCTGCGTTATATGGGAGCTTTATTGGAAGTCAGCAATCTGAAGAAAATCTACACGACCCGGTTCGGCGGCAATCAGGTGCAGGCGCTGTCCGACGTCTCGTTTACCATTGAATCCGGAGAGTATGTCGCAATAATGGGTGAATCCGGTTCAGGTAAAACCACGCTGCTTAATATTTTGGCAGCGCTCGACAAGCCGACAAGCGGCAAGGTTTTACTGAAAGGGAAAGATGTCGTATCCATCAGCGAAAAAGCAATATCCGCGTTCCGGCGTGACAATCTCGGCTTTGTCTTTCAGGATTTTAACCTGCTTGATACTTTTTCGTTGCAAGATAACATTTTCCTGCCGTTGGTGCTTGCCGGAACGCCCTATCAAAAAATGACGGGCCGTTTGAAACCCATTGCCGAATCCCTCGGAATCAGCAAGATTTTATCCAAATATCCTTACGAAGTGTCAGGAGGTCAAAAACAGCGCGCTGCTATCGCCCGCGCGCTTATCACCTGCCCACAGCTCATCCTGGCCGACGAACCTACCGGGGCTTTGGATTCCAAATCTACGGATGAATTATTGCAGGTATTCGATTCCATCAACCGTACTGGACAGACAATTCTAATGGTTACGCACAGTACGAAAGCGGCAAGCCATGCCAAGCGGGTGCTTTTTATTAAGGATGGAGAGATATTCCATCAGATTTATAAAGGCGACAGGACCGACGATATGATGTATCAGCAGATATCCGATACTCTCTCGACGCTTGCAACAGGGCGCGGAAGGAGGGAATAACTTTGCTTTTCCCCAAATTGGCCATTACAAATATCAGGAAGAATTCAAAGACTTTTTTGCCGTATCTTCTGGCCTGCACGTTTACAGTTGCCGTTTTCTTCATTCTCCGTTCTGTTTCAATCCAGCCGGAGCTTGCGGATATGGCAGGCGGCCGGTCACTTAAACTGCTCTTATCCGCGACTGTTTACATTGCGGCATTTTTCTCGGTGATCTTTATTTTTTATACCAACAGCTTCCTTATGAAGCAGAGGAAGAAAGAGTTTGGACTTTATAATATCCTCGGAATGGAAAAGAGACATATTATGAAGGTCATGCTTTTTGAAGCGCTTTATACTGCTGCCATCAGTATTCTGTTGGGTATGCTGATTGGGATCGTGTTCAGCAAGCTTGTTTACTTGCTGCTGCTGAAGATACTTTCCCTAAAAATCGAGATAGCCTTTCATATTTCGCTTTCCACAGTTCTGGTCACTCTGGTTTTATTTGCAGGCATTTTTCTCCTGAACCTTTTGAATAATGCCCGACATATTCGCATTTCCAGTCCTGTCGAATTATTAAAAAGCGGACAGGTTGGTGAAAAAGAGCCGAAAACCAAAGTCGGATTGACGGTTATCGGCGTTTTGGCTCTTGTCGTCGGGTACTTCCTTGCCCTTAAAATCGAAGAGCCCTTAAAGGCGGTCCCGCTGTTTGTTGTGGCGGTAATCCTTGTCATGATCGGAACCTATGCCCTGTTTGCCTCCGGCAGTATCACCCTGCTGAAAGCTCTGCGAAATAATAAGCGGTATTATTACAAGCCCAACCATTTTATCAGCGTTTCAGGGATGATTTACCGAATGAAACAAAACGCTGCCGGGCTTGCGAATATCTGCATCCTTTCGACTGCGGTTTTGGTAATCCTGTCATCGGTTGGTTCGCTCTATATCGGCATGTCGGACAACATTCGCAGAGCGTATCCTTACAGCCTGACAATAACAAGCCTGAACTGTTCGGATGCAAAGGAAACTGAAATAAACCGCGCCATCGAGGAAACAGCTTCGCAGTATGGTGCCTCAGCCAATGAAAAGCTGGAATTTCGAACATTTTATGTTTCGTTTACGAAAGAGCAGTCATCCTTCATCCGTGGGAATGGGAACCGGCTTCCAAACGATGTCATGTGTTATTTTGTCCCACTTGAAGACTACAACCGGCTTAACGGAACGAACGAGACTTTGGCAAAGAATCAGGCCCTAATTTATACAACAGGCAAAGCCTATCAATATCCCAAGCTATCTGTTGACGATCGGGCATTTAACTACACGAAAAATTTTGAAGTTAAAGAAGCCCTGAAAAACTGGCCCGTTCAAACAAGCAGCGTGGAGAGCGTTTACTACGATTCCTATTTCATCGTGGTAAACAGTACGGACACTATCCTTGAAATGGCCCGTGCAATGGAGCCGGATCTTAATACTGAGCATTTAGCGGTACGCATGGAAGTCAATTTTTCCGGAGAACGGAAAGCTGTCGGTGAGGTTTGTTCCTCTCTGATTGACAAGCTCAGCGTTAACGATGAATTAAATGGAGTGATACCATAAAAATGCAGAGGGCAAACACACCAAAAGTGATAGAATGAAAGAAAGGCAGGATGGTGTGTTATGCGAAAATACGACAAGGAATTCAAGGAAGAAGCGGTCAAACTCTCAGA
>JAEZFF010000063.1 GCA_023417635.1 Bacillota bacterium
GCATGGCTGACCTAAGAGCACAGGACTCCTACAATTTTCCAATCGATCGCTGCAATTCTGAAAGTGAGCGGAAATCTTTGGCGCTAGGACATAAAAGAGTCATCTATCTGTTTTTTAATTTTGCTTCCTGCTTGGCTGGGCACACTTTGCTGAATGCAGATTTGGTTCTTTTTAAGCTTCCGTGTGCTGTTTTTGATATAGACAAAAATATAGATCCTCACAATCCTGCTAACCAGTATGTACTTTATCCCCTCTTGGAATTATTCAGCGCTTCTAACAGTATGTTTGTGCCGCCTGCTATAGACTACAGCCGCGGGCTTCGCTTTGAATACCCATGCTGTGAAAGTTATACTAAAATCGATATCACGCAGATTGTGCAGGACTGGAGCCAAAGTAAGCTGGAGAATAACGGATTATTGCTTATGAGCAGTGATACGTCACCGTATGTTTTTTATGCTTCCAATCAGTATCAGATTTTAGGGATGCGCCCTTTTATAAGGCTGAAATACGAAAACACCCCGCCGGCTGGTCTGCTGCGGTCTGTTCCGTGTGACGTGAAGATTGTATAGACTGACAAATTGGTGCTGGCAGCTTTTAACCGAAATCGGAATGAATCGTGCAGCAGCGTTGAAGCTTTCTTTTCCTTTCGTTAAGCGAGCGAGAGGAATGTTGTTCTGCTGGGAGCCGGTTTATCTCCGGAATCGAAGGCAGCACTGACAATGCGATAAATTTTTATCTTTCCGGTAGCATAAGCAATGCGGACGATGGCTGCAAACATGCAGAATTTAGACACAGCCATATTGGGCTGTAAAAATCACGGTAATTAAGAAGAACCACAAAGCTTATGATCTCTCCGAAGGCGCTCTGAAATCAGGGCGCTTTTATACATACGGCGAAATTGTGACAGATTAGTAAGCTTGGTAAAAGTTCTGCTTCAAGCTCCTGACAGCACGAACTCCTATCTGATGCCTTTTTTGTGCGATTTCTCTAAAACTTACAGAATTTTGTGGCATGAAAGAATAAAAAAGGTACAAGGAAAATAATAACAATGCTCTTAAAAAGGGCCATTTGTCTGATTACGTCAAAGCATTGCAGCATATTGCACAAAAAATATTTGTCGAATTGGCTATTTACCAATTGACAACGGCACAGAAAATGTGGTTAACTTGTACAAGAAAATCATTTCGGAAAACATTTTCCTATGTAAAGTGAATGCGTAAAAAACGAAAGGAGACAAAAACGAGTTGACATTAAAAGAAATCGCCGAACTGGCGAATGTTTCTGTCTCAACTGTATCGAAAGTCATTAACAAAAAAGACGAGAGTATCAGCGAAGAGACCAGAGAAAGAATCATTGCAATTGTTGAAAAGTATCATTATTCGCCCTACATGGACCGTATGTCAGAGGAATCAAGACCATCGCTGATTCTGGGCGTATTAATTGGGCAGTCAGCCGATTACAGCTTTTTAACCGGGGTTGTAAAACAGGCCAGAGCACGCGGGTACAGCACAATCGTTTGCACATCGTCATCGGCGGAAGAAGAACTGCAGAATTTCCAAATCCTTCTGGCGCATCATGTCGATGGAATTCTCTGGAACAAAGAACCGTATTCGGTTCAGCAGGCTCCCGAAGATATTTTGCACAGTTCCATAAAAGTTTCCACTCTGGACGGAGAGAAAAAGCCTTCTGCGGCAAATGTGTATTTTTCCTATGAGGCGATGGGATACGCCGCCGCTGAGAGCTTGGCTGCTCTAGGTCATAAAAACATTGGCTGCATTATTTCTAAGAACGATTTTGCAGTGAAGAGCTTTCTCAAGGGAGTCAGCCGCTGCCTTTTTGATCACCAGACTACTGTGACCAATGATTTTCTTTTCTGTTCCACATCATCCTGCAATGCCATCTGGCTGCAATCGCACACCGGCATCATCTGCTGTGACCCTGCGGCGCTGGAAAGAATTACAACCATGGTACAGTACCTGAACCTTATCGTGCCAGAAGAAGTATCGGTTGTCGGCATCGACACCGAGAACATGAAAATTAACGGGGTGCAGGTTTCGTCAATTCCACGTCCTTTTGAGGAGCTTAGCGCATTTGCGACCAATCAGTTAATTAGTGCGATTGAGTCGACGAAAACCGCTGCCGGAGTATTTCGGAAAAAGTACCATGTTATAAGCAGAGACAGCATCGCTCCGCCAAAGAAAATCAAACGCAGCCATATTGTAATTCTCGGAACGGTTAACGTCGATACTCTGCTGCTTGTTGATAAACAGCCTGAACCTGGGGAAACACTAAATGTGCGCAGGCGAGTTATCATGCCCGGCGGCAAAGGGCTGAACCAAGCCATTGGAGTTTCACGGTTAGGTGCTTCAGCAGCACTGATTTCCGCACTGGGGAGCGATTACGACGGGCGGCAGATTTTCAAGTTTTTAACGTCCAATTCCATCTGCACAGACGGTGTAACCCTGCGTGACGAAGTGCCGACCGGGCATGCATATATATTTATACAGAGGGATGCCGAAAGTAACATCTCCGTATATGATGGAGCCAATGCGGTGCTCACGGCGAAAGATGTTGACCAATATGAGAAACTGTTTGAAAATGCCGATTACTGTTTGCTGCAGACGGAGCTGAATCAGGAGCTTGTCCTTCATGCAGCAAAAATTGCGCACAAACATCATGCAAAAGTTATTCTGAAACCATGCGCCGTGTCATCACTTCTTCCGGAGCTGATTCAAAACACGGACATTCTGGTTCCAAACAGCAAGGAAGCTGCCGAGCTGCTTCCAGATGCCGGTTCGGTGGAAGAGCAGGCATCAACTTTCCTCAGTCAGGGAGCAGGCACCGTCATCATCACGCTTGCCAACAAGGGCTGCTTTTTTCGGAATGACAAAATGGCAGAATACATCCCTGCGGCACGCATTACACCGGTCGACACAACCGGTGCAGCCGATGCTTTTATTGCAACACTCGCTTTCTATCTTTCTCTGGGGAATCCAATAGAAAAAGCAATCCAATATGCGACCTGCGCGGCAGGCCTTTCAACTACCAGGCACGGCGTACCGCCGGCGATGGTCAACAGGGAAAACCTTGAACTGTATTATTTCGAACATCAGACTGACTTTGGGAGAATTACAAAATGAAAAAGCTTGTACTGGGATCGTTGAATCTTGACAGAACCTACCAAGTCACCGATCTTGTCAAACCAAAAGAAACAATAGCCGCCAAAGGATATGAGTCATACTGCGGAGGAAAGGGCTTTAATCAAGCTGTTGCGCTGGCACGGGCAGGCAGCGAAGTCTTTTTTGCCGGTGTTGTCGGCAGCGATGGAGGGGAACTGCTGGAGGCACTTCAGGCTGATTCCATTCGCACCGATTATATTAAGCGGTCTTCTTCTCCAAACGGGCATGCTGTCATCCAGGTGGACCACAGCGGGCAAAACTGCATCATTGTGGTTGCAGGTTCAAACGGTAAGGTCACTCAGCAATATATTGATGAAGTCCTGTCGCATTTTTCCGAAGGTGATCTCATCGTTCTGCAAAATGAAATTTCCTGTGTGGGGTATGCAATCGACCAGGCAAGTAAAAAAGGTCTAATTATTGCATTTAATCCTTCGCCGATGAATGAGGCGATTCAGTCCTGCAACATGAAAGAAGTGGACATTCTGCTTGTTAATGAAGTGGAGAGCGCTGCACTGTTTGGTTCAGATGAGGAAGAAATAATCTTGGAGAAACTGAAAAAAGAGTATCCCAGGATGTCAGTAGTTCTCACTAAGGGCATTAACGGAGCCTCGTTCCTCAACGCAAAGGGAAGCAGATTCTTCTCACCGGTTCTGGACAATGAAGCAGTAGACACCACAGCTGCAGGTGATACGTTTACTGGATATTTTCTGCATGAGTTCTGCAAAAGTGGAAATCCAGCCGAAGCATTGCGGGTTGCATCCGTGGCAAGCGGCATTTCTGTCACAAGGAGAGGAGCTTCGCCTTCCATCCCGTTTAACAATGAAGTTCAGGAGTATGACGGCCCCGTTGTTTCCCGGAACTGAACGATTCGATTCCATTAAGTTTTGAAATAAGGTGAGGTGCCAATGAGTAACGATTATCTGTGCAGGGCGGAAAAGCTTTGCAAAACATTCGATTCCACCGTGGCGTTGGCAGATGTGGATCTTGCGGTAAAAAAAGGTGAAATTCATGGCCTGATTGGAGAAAATGGTTCAGGAAAATCGACAATATCCTCCATTTTCGCGGGAATCAGAAAGCCAACCAGCGGAACAATGTATCTTGACGGCAAGGTGTATTCCCCAACGGACACGATTGATGCCATGGACCACGGTGTGAGCATGGTCGTGCAGGAACAAAACACCATCGGCAAAGTTTCCGTGGCTGCCAACATCTTTTTCGGGAAGGAACAGCTTTTTACCAAAGCTGGCGTCATCAACGTAAAAAAGATGTATGGAGAAGCGCAGAAAGCACTTGAAACCATTGGGGTTACTCACATTAAGCCCCAAGACAATATTGATGACCTTACATTTGAAGACAGAAAACTTGTGGAACTTGCCCGCGCGTTTTATACAACTCCGAAGCTCTGGATTGTGGACGAAACATCTACGGCGCTTACGGTCAACGGGCGCGAAATTCTGTACAAGCTGATGAAGCACCAGCGCGAAAGCGGTGGATCGGTGCTGTTCATTTCCCACGACATTGATGAGATTATGAACATGTGCGATTCGCTGACTATCTTCCGAGACGGCGTGGTTACCGCAAAACTTGACAAAGAGCAGTTTTCCGCGGAAACCATAAAAAGCCTGATGATTGGCCGGGATATGTCGGGCCATTACTACCGGGAAGATGCCGGCGGAAAATGTGACAGTGAAGTTGTTTTGCAGGCGGAAAACGTTACGGCAAAGAATCTTACAGATATTTCTCTTTCGCTGCATAAGGGCGAAATTTTGGGAGTCGGCGGCTTGAGCGACTGCGGAATGCACGAGCTGGGAAAAGTGCTGTTTGGACTAATAGAACCGGTTTCCGGCAAAGTCCTCATGCACGATGGCCGAAAAGTCAAAAGCGCCGCATGGGCCGTTAACGAAGGAATAGCATATGTTTCCAAAAACCGCGACAAAGAATCTCTTATGCCGATTTGCAGCATCAAAGATAACATCTGCCTTCCTTCACTCAAAAATATTGCAAAATATGGCTTTGTGACGAAAAAGTCAGAAAATCAGCTGGCAAAAAAATGGTCTGAAAATCTTGAAGTGAAGGCCGGGTCTATCAACGAATACTGCAATGAACTGAGCGGCGGCAACAAGCAGAAAGTCGTTCTTGCGAAATGGCTGGCGAAAGGTTCTGATATTATGATTCTCGACTGCCCAACCCGGGGCATTGACATTGGTGCAAAAGCTTCTATTTATCAACTCATTGAGAAACTGAAGAACAGCGGAAAATCAATTATTCTGATTTCAGAAGAACTTCCGGAACTGATTGGCATGAGTGACCGGATTATAACGCTGAAGGACGGGAAAATCTCGGGTGAATTTTTTCGCAGCGAAGGATTGTCGGAAACAAAACTGATTCAGAATATGATATGAGGCAAGAGGGAAAGATGGATAACAGTACTACTCAAGTAAACCCCAAAAAGCAGGTGAATCTTAAAAAGATTCTGCGCAATTATTTTTCTTTTATCGGGCTCATAATCGTCGCGGTGGTTTTTGAAGTCCTGACCGAAGGCGATTTGTTCGGGTCCCGGAACCTGGTAAACATTTTTAACAACTTCTTCAGCATCGGGCTGGGTGCAATGGGTGTCGTTTTTCTCATGTCGCTCGGTGAACTGGACCTCTCTGTCGGCGCAACTGCCGGTTTGGCCGCGGCGCTTGCGGCTTATGCGGCGCGTGCCAATCTGGCTTTGATCCTTCCGGTTGCCATTGCCGCCGGTATTATGATTGGCCTGCTGAACGGCGTGATTATTTCAAAGTTCAAAGTAGAATCTTTCATTGGGACACTTGCAATGTCTTTTATTGCCAGAGGCATCACAACATGGCTGCTGAACGGCTCCGTTGGAATTCCAATTTCTCAGAATTTTTTCGACCAGAATTCCATTAAAATTACCGTCTTTGTTTTTTTCCTGGTTGTGTTGTTTCTGCTGTTTGAATTCATGCCGTTCGGCAAACGCTGCAGAGCAATCGGCTCCTCTTCAAATGCAGCGCGGCAAGCCGGCGTCACGGTTGAGAAAACAAAAATTCTTGCGTTTGTTATTTCGGGCCTTATGTGCGGCCTGGTAGGTTTCTTCAGTTTGGTTCGCACATGCACAGCCTCATCTCAGACAGGAAACGCATTTGAGTTTGATGTTCTTCTTGCCGTCCTGTTCGGCGGCATGCCTCTGACAGGCGGTTGGCCTGTAAAATTCCGGTCGGCGGTCATTGGCAGTATCGCTATGGCAATCATGAAAAATGGGATGTCTATTATGGGCATTGACGGCCTTATGCAGCAGATTGTGGAAGGCGTCATCCTGATTATCATTGTTGTTATTGCATTCGACCGCAAAAGTGCCGGTATAATCAAGTGATCATCAAGAATTCATCTTGTTGATTAAATATGGGAGGTAAAGAAATGAAAAAAGTACTATCGCTGCTTCTGGTGCTGGCTATGGCTGTCAGTTTACTCGCAGGCTGCTCTGGCAAAGCGAGTAGCTCAGACACAGCATCTGGAACAAACTCGGCTGCATCAACAAACGCAAAAAATCCCAAAAAGTTCAAAATCGGTTTTCCCTGGGCGACTTCTTCCACAGACCCGACGTTCGTGTCAATCGTAACGAATGTCAAAGCTGCCGTAGAATCGGCAGGTGGAGAACTTGTTCTCGTCAACAGCGACCTTTCCGCAGATTCCCTTGTCAATAACGTGACCGACCTTATCAGCCGCGGAGTAAACGGCATCATCCTGATGCCTGCTTCGGACTCCATGCTCCCAACAGTGGACCGCCTGTGCTCCAACGCTGGAGTATATTACTCCACAATGTTCCGCACCATCACCGATCCAGCAATTCACAAGCAAATTTACAGCTCGAAATATTTTGCCGGCGGATGCAACGAAGATGACGAAAAGTGCGCTTATGACATTACAAAGACGCTGTCCAGCCAAGGCGTGAAAAATCTCTGCGTTATCAACATTGCGAAAGGCGATACTTCTTCTGACCTCCGTGATAAGGGCGTGGCAAAAGCAGTAAAAGAAACAGGGATCAAACTGCTCAATACCACCTACAGCATTGCGGCACAGACCGATATGACGAAAGCGATCGAAAGCTACATTGCCGCATACCCTGAAATGGACGGAATCCTTCTGGCAGGCACTTACTGCCCGGCGGCACTGCCCACCATTGAAAAGGCCCTTTCCGACCATAAGCTTGCAGGTAAAGTCAAAGTAGGCAGAATTGACTTTGACTCAACCATGGGCCAGTACTTTGCGGACAAATCCTTTAATGTTGCTTACGGCGGTCAGCAGCAGATTGACCCGCTTCTTTCCACAGTAATCCTTGTGAACTCCGTTATCGGCACTCCAGTCGTGAAGGACAAGCCGTTCACTCTCGTTACGAATTACCTGAAACTGACCTCAAAGTCGGAAGCAGACGATTTCCTGAAATATTTCCTCGGCAGCACACCGGTCTATACCTCCGACGAACTCAAAAAGAGCCTGATTAAGTACTACAACTCCAGCATTGATGAAAACACCTTTAAGAAAATGGTGGACAGCTTCACCGTTGCCGATGTCGTTTCAAGGCACAAGAGCATTGTAAAATAAATCCGGCGCTTTCCGGCAATATTTGCTTCCCGTAGGGCGGTGCATGGAAACATGTCCGCCCTGTGCGGAAGTCTATCAGCAGCTTGCATCCTCGTTGCCGCTTGGTGGACCGTGTGGTGTAAAACGTTATGAGGTTATAAACTAAGATGAAAACGAAACTCTTAAATACATTGAAAGCCCTGCTGCTGCCGGTGATTGTGTACTGCATCTTTTTGCTGATTGCATTTAAACGCTTTGGCAATTTAAACACTGTTTACACAATTTTTCTGCAGTCTATTATTCCGACGATTACCGCTTATGCGGTTGCATTCAGCTATATGTGTGGGATTTTTGACTTTACGGTGGGCTCCCGCATTATTATAAGCGGCCTGATTGGCGGCATTTTGTCTTCCTGGTTTGGTATGCCGGGGTTAATTATTGGCAGCCTGGCTTCTGCACTTGTCTTTTCTGCATTCACAGGCTTACTGAACTGGGTTTGCAAAATTCCTTCTCTGGTTTTAACGATGGCCCTTACCATGATTTTTGAAATTGTCGGCAAAAACATTTCCGGCAAATTCAGCTTTGTCAGCCTCAACAGCAAGTACACTGCGTTGGGCTCGGCCCCTAGCATTATCTATGTTTTAATCCTGGGGATGGTAGCCTTTTATTTCTTTTTCAACTATACGAAATTCAGTTACCATATGAGAGAGGTCGGCAGCAATGAAGCTGTTGCGCAAAATGCGGGCATAAAAACGCAGTTTGTAAAGTTTATGTCGTTTGTGATTGGTGGTATTTTTATAGCGGTTGTGGCCATTCTGACCATCAGCCAGTCGGGGTCTATGGGAGCTCAGACCGGTTTGGGCAGTGCAACGCTGATTTTCAAGCCGTTAATGGGCATTATGATTGCCATCGTACTTCAGCCACTTTGTGATATGACCCTCGGCATTCTTATCAGTCAGCTGACCCTCAATACTATTTTCATTGGGCTGATTGCCATTGGTGTCCCAGATACATTCCAAAACATCTGTCTTGGCTTTTTCCTGCTGGTCGTTATGATCTTTTCGAACAATGTCGGGGAATTTAAAGCATTTTCCGCGAAAATACAGGCTTTGTTCGGCCGCCATAAAAATGTGACAGCTGTTGATAAGAAAGGAGAATAAACGATGGAATTCCCGAAATTAACACCGGAAGAAAGAAAGCAGCGGCTTTTGCCGCCGCGCCATAAGGTGCGTATGGTTCTTGACACTGATACTTATAATGAGGTGGACGACCAGTTTGCTCTCTCCTATGCTTTGATGTCACCTGAAAAGCTTGACGTGGAGGCAGTGTATGCCGCTCCGTTTTCTGGCGCGTTTTTTACTAAACTTCTGCAGACGGACAGCGTCGCCGTTCCCATGACGTCTGAGCTTTCCGAGGGCCTTGAGCAGAGCTATCAGGAAATTATTAAAATCTTCAGCCTGCTTGGAAAATCTTCGGAAGGCAAAGCGTTTCGTGGTTCTGCGCAGTATCTGAAAGACAGTGAAACGCCGGTTGAAAGTGAAGCGGCACGCGACCTGGTGAAACGGGCCATGGCAAGCGATGATGTTCTTTATGTTGTCTCTATCGGTGAAATTACGAACATTGCTTCGGCCATTCTGATGGAACCCGAAATTATCAAAAAGATTGTTATTGTGTGGCTGGGCGGTCATCCGCTGTACTGGCCTCATACGGTTGAATTCAATATTGGCCAGGACCCGATTGCATCCCAGATTATTCTGAACTGCGGTGTGCCGCTTGTTCTGATTCCTTGCATGACGGTTGCTTCGAGCCTTACGACGACGGCTTCAGAGCTCAGGGAGTGTCTCATGGGCAAGAGCAAGGTTGGTTCGTATCTCTCAGATATTGTAATCAGCCAACTCAGTCCTGAGCATGCAGGCAATATGCTGAATCTTTTCCGCCTGACGTATCTCAAGGGTGCCGATGATTATCCGGACAACCCGAAGGAAGCGTCTCCGCTCAGCGTGATGGCACCTTCCAGAATTGTTTGGGACATCTCGACAATCGGCTATATGGTGAATCCGTTCTGGTGCCCATCTTCGCTTGTACCAACGCCGATTTTGACAGACGACTTAAAATGGAAACCTGGGGAAGGCCGCCATCTTATGAGAATGTGCAACTTTGTGTACCGCGACGGTGTATTTGGAGATATGTTTGCGAAACTGGCCCGTGCACCAAAATAAGTCGAAAAGTTAATTTAATAATCTTGCCTCTCAGACACAACTTTTGTGTGGACAATACCCAATAAAGCGGACAGTAAAAGGGCCTCCTGCTGTAGGATAAAAACTACGACAGGAGGCCTTTTGACGGCAAGGAAGGATGCCAAAATTGAGATTCTAATCAAATAAAAAGCGGAAATAATTTCATGCAATATAGCAAATGGGCATTTTCAGCCTACTCCGTATTTGCTCACGAAAAAAAGCTTCCGCTTCCTCACGGACTTCATTTCGGTAGCAGTATTTTCCCCTGCCTCGCCCGGTCATGAGCGAGCGATTAAAAATAGGAGTTGCATTCGGGAATGCCTCGGTGTTGATGGCGTTCTGCACAAAGCTGTAAGTCATGAGGATAATCTCAATAAAGCCGCTGCACTTGACTTTTTGGGAAAGTTCGTCTGCAAGTTTTTCGATAAGTTCTCCATACATTTGCTTCCAGGAAGGCAGCAGAATAACGGGGGCAATCAGAAGACCTACTGGGTACCCGGCTTCCGCCATATCGTTGAGAGCGCGGATTCGCGCGTCCAGCGGCGAAGTGCCTAATTCCACTTGGCTGATAATTTTACTTGGGTTTACGCTCATGCGGAAAATGGTTTTTCCTCTGTGGTCGAGGTTCAGCAGCGGCTGCACCATATCAAATTTTGTGGGAAAAGTCAGATGGCCTTTCCCTTCTTTCCCAAAACGTTCAACTGTCCAAGGTAAATTTCCCGTCACCGCGTTTTCCAATACCAAATCGCTGTTGCTGCCAATCTCAAATGTTTGCGGCACAGGAGCAGCAGCATCCGTTTTCAAAAGTCGTTCCATCATTTGCTCTCGATTTACGAACAAACGTAAGTAAGAGCACTTGTTGTAGTTACATACAAGGTAACAATAGAGGCACATGGCTCGGCAGCCGGATGAAGTATACGGCACCAGCCAATCAGATACCTTATGATTTTCCACATATTTGTGCGTCTTGCGGATTCCAATAATCAGGTGTTGTTTGAGCTTCGGGAAGTCTTTGTTTGCGGACATACTGAATTCAGGAATGCGGTTGTGAGATTCAATCTCAACCCATGGCAGTGATTGATACGTTTCACGCAACTGTTTTCCCAAAGGATACTCTAGTGCTTGCGGTTCGTAGTAAACAGCATCAAATTGAATTTTCATGTTCAACCCTCCTCTTCTATATTTTGCTTGAAACGACCAATAATATTTCAATTGGGGGATTTTTATTAAAATTGAGTACTAGCCTCCAGAGGATCTCGCAGCAGAGCATCTGTTTGCCACACTAATTTTGTGATTTCAATCCACGCACCCCGCGAGAGGTGCGACTCTATATCTTGTATATATGAAGTCGCATCCTACATACGGAGCGGACAATCATAACGAGAAATATCTTTACTCTAAAGATTTCTTTATGAAGATGAACAAAATTTGATTCGCGAACCGCATGGCATTTTTGGAGTCACCGCACGTTCGCACTCAAACACATTTTCAGTCGAGCTGCAATCGGTTTCCATCAGTCCCCACCGGTGTGGGCAGTAGAGGGACTGCTGAATTTGCGGGGTACCTCTACTCCGTCTTTCTTTTCGATTACAATTTTGTCAAACAGCAAGTTGGAAGGCGCATTTCCAATGGCCGAATCGTGTTTGAAGATGTACAGCTTCCGCATGGTATTATGTACTTCCTATTAGAAGAAAACATACAAAAAATATTTCTTTGAAGCTAAAATACAG
>JAEZFF010000090.1 GCA_023417635.1 Bacillota bacterium
AAGCTGCCTCTGACTAAAAATACTCAGGGACTGAATTTTGTTATTTAACAGAATTCAGCCCTTTTTGCTTTATCAACTATTTCAGCTTATGGGGAAGAGTTGCTTTGAAATAATTTGCAGGAAAGAAGCTATACAAATTCTTTTCCTTGTGGTATACTTGATGAGCTATTTTAGAAAACCAAAAAAATGCAAAAATATCTGATAAATTTAGGGCTTAGCTGCTGCATGGTGAAATAGAAAATCAGTGTGTGAAACGGGCTGGGCCACAGGAAAGTGGTAGCGTTTGAAAGAAAAAGAAGAATTGGAAAATCAAAAAGTGACCTCGGATTTTAAAAAAAGGCTCAGAAATTTATGGAGCGATGACCGAAGCTACAGAAAGCGGCTTGTTTTGGCGCTGGCTGTCCTCTTTTCTCTTTGCTTTACCTTCCTCTTTTTCGGGCCGATGGAAATAACCGCGTATGCCCAGGCTTCGCTTATCTTCAATATGAAGATGGCACTGCCTGTTATGGCGATTTTTGCAGTTGCAGTCTGTGCCGCAGCAGCGCTGGTTCTTTCCCTTTTGCACGGAAAAATTTTCAATTATATCCTGACGGCGCTGTTTTCGCTTCTTCTCTGCGGCTATCTGCAGGGAAACTTCTTAAACGGAAATCAACTTGGCGCCCTGACTGGCGACGCAATCAAATGGGAAAGCCGCAAGGGCCTTATGATGCGCGACTTGCTTGTTTGGCTGTTGATTTTCCTTGTCCCCTTTGTTATTCTTTACTTCAGTAAAAAAGTGTGGAAAAAGACTTTAATCTATGTTTCCGCTGCTCTCGTTGTCATGCAGGCGGTTGCATTCGTTACACTCTTCACAAGCGGCACGGCAAACACTGCTGCAAATAAAAGCAATTACCTGACTACAAAAGAAGAAGGGGAGTACTCTACTAAGCACAACACCCTTGTTTTTCTGCTGGATCGGCTGGACTATGACCATATTGAAGAGATTCAGGAGAAAGACCCCAAATTCTTTAGCAAGCTGGATGGCTTTACAAGCTACAACAATGCCATGTCAGAACATACCCGTACAAAACCCGCCATTAACTATCTTTTCACGAACTGTGACCTGATGTGGAAGATTCCGCAGGAAAAGTATTTTGAAACTTCCTGGGATTACAAGGGCAGGAATATTCTGAAGGATGTCAAGGCGCAGGGCTATACAATCGATTTCTATACAGAGATGGGCCTGATTTTCGGAAATGGCAGTACGGTAAAGCATTATGTTTCAAACCTTTCCAGCAACGAAAATAAGCTGAATCAAATGAAGCTTATCGGTAATCTCAGTACGCTGGCAGCTTACCGCTATATGCCAACTGCCCTGAAGCCCTTTTTCTGGTGCTACTCCGACACGGTAAACGATGATATTTACGAGGGCGGCAGTATGTACCAGATTGATGAAACGCAGTATGACGGCCTGAAAGATTTTAACGTGACGGGCAGCACAAACTTCTTCAAGTACTATCATTTTATGGGCTCCCACACGCCGTACACGGTTGATGCGAATGGCATTCGAACCGGAAAAACGGATGTAATCAGCCAGACGAAAGGCAACTTCAACATTCTGTTCCGCGCATTTGCAAAAATGAAAAAGCTGGGCGTTTATAAGAACTCTACCATCTTAATCCTCGGGGACCACGGTGAGCCGGTCAACGACTACCTTCCGATGCAAAAAGCAAACCGCATTGGTTTCTTCTACAAACCGGCTGGAAGTGAGGGTACGCCGCTGAAAACTTCCCATGCACCGATTTCTTTCCGGAATGTGCCGGCTAGCCTGGCAAAGTCAGCGGGCATCAAGAACTACCACAAGTATGGGAAACCGATTGAGGAAGTCGGCGAGAACGACCATGTAATACGGTATTTTTACAAACCGGTTATTGCAAATTATAATGAAAAATACCTTTATATTTACCGGGTAGACGGCGATGCGGGGAACTTCAAAAACTGGAAGCAGATTCGCGTGGATCATCCAAACCCGAAATGCACCTTCTGGCCTGCCTGAAAAATTGCAGCATGAAAACGGCGCCCTGGCTGAATCTCATCTTTCAGCCGGGGCGCCGTATTGTTCTTTTTTTCTTGTTCGCCTAAACGATTTCCCGCATTGCGTTCAGCAGCTTTGTATTGTCTTCATCATTGCGCACGGCAATCCGTACGTATTCTTTGCCGTCGCCGATTTTAGGCGTTAGGTTCTTAATGAAAATGGCATGCTTTATTAAGAGTGTACGGGTCAGCTGCTGTGCAGTCACTCCGTTTTTCAGCTCACACATCACATAGTTGGCCTGTGTGGGGAGAACGCGCAGGTAAGGGACCTTTTTCAGGCCCTTTACAAGCTCTGCGCGGGCGGCACGGAACTGTTCCAAAGCAGAGCGGTAGTCTTTCTGGTACTTTGAGGCAATCTGCATATAAAACTCGCCAAAGGAGTTGATGTCCCAGATGGCAACATCTTTCTTGAGCGCAGCAATCATTGCATCATTGGCTGAAGCGAGAATGCCAAGGCGTGCGCCCGGCACTCCGTAGGACTTGGAAATGCTCTTTACAACGGTCAGCGACGGATGCGCCGACAGAATATCGTCGTCCAGCAAAGTCGCGTCCTGCTCGTCCGAGAAATCGACGAAGCTTTCGTCTACCAGCAGCTTAATGCCGGTCTGCTCCGCCCAGTCTGCAAGGCGCAGAACCTCTGCTTTTGGAAGGTAGTTGCCCGTCGGGTTATCCGGATTAATGACAACAAGCGTCTGTACCGGATGGCTGCCGAACCAGTCGATTAAGTCTTTGGCGGTGTAGGTGAAATCCGGGCACGCCGGGTGGAAAACGACATCCTGGCCTTTTTTGGAGCGGTTCGGGTATTCTTCAAAAGTCGGGCGGATAAACCCGATTTTTCCCGCTGTGTGTTCCATCAGGGCCTTAATCAGCTCAGAAGCGCCGTTGCCGACAAGAATATGTTCCTGCGCAACGCCGAAGTTTTTAGAGGCCAGCAGAGAGTTTACCTGCATCCCGGAAGGGTACTGAGTGAGAAGCGTCTCAAAATTAGCCTTCATTTCTTCTACAAGCTTCTGTGGCGGGTAGAAGGGGTTTACAAGGTAGCAGAAGTCGAGGAGCTTTGGGTAGCGCCAGTAGCCGCCGTAACGCTTTTGCAGGGAAGCCACTTTCTCGTCGTCCTCGGCAAAAAGCAG
The DNA here is from genome assembly GCA_023417635.1 of Bacillota bacterium. Lineage (GTDB taxonomy): Bacteria > Bacillota > Clostridia > Oscillospirales > Acutalibacteraceae > Thermocaproicibacter. The sequence continues at coordinate 3,204 of JAEZFF010000090.1, forward strand.
AGAGGCAATGTCAAGGTCCTGCACGTCGTCAATTTCATACCACTTCTGGCCGTTCAGGCGCTTTGCGCGGATGCAGGGGTCGTCCAGCAGAGTGATGACCCGAAGGACCTGCTCGTAGTATTCATTGTTGCCCAGCGCACTGGAGTAAGCCTCCAGAAAAGGCACATAATATTTCTTCGAAAAATTCTTGCTGAATTTATAAACGTTAACGGTCTTGTAGTAATCTTTAATGTCGCGGAAATCAAAATTTTTGCCCGGAATAAACGACAGGATGCAGTCGTTTTCGTCAAGCTTTACAACAGTGCCGTCCATCCAGCTTTCGTACTTGTCAACAAGCGCGAGGGTGTCGCGTGGGTCGTCAATCAGTTCGCGGAGGACGCTGTCTTCAAAAATAATATCGGATTCAAGCAGCAGAGTGTCCTCCTGCTCCAGGTAATTGCGCGCCAGCCACAGCGAATAGATATTATTGGTTGTGTCGTAGATAGGGTTTTCTACATAAACAATGGGAATGTTCAGCCCGAGTGTGGCAATATAATCTTTGAGTTTCTGTCCCTCGTAGCCAATCACGATGACAACGCGGGAAAGCTTTGCATTTTGAAGCTGATGCAGCATACGGTCTATCAGGGCAACGCCGTTTACTTTTACCATGCACTTGGTATTGTTGGCCGTGAGTTTTTTCAGCCGTTTGCCCATGCCGGCTGCCAAAATAATTCCCTGCATTTTATTTATCTCCCCAATTTTATAAATTCCTGTTTATTCCAATCTGCCGGCAAGGCGCGGCGCCTTTTCGGCAGGAAACAGCAATTTGAAACGAATCACAAAGACGAACTTTTCGGTAGATTTTGCAAGGTGAAAACTTGTAGATAAAACCTGAAATATCTTACTCTTTTTGCGGCTTTTTGTCAATCATGGCATACGAGGGGAAAAGTGCCAGCGGCAAGCCTGCATCCCCGTTTCCCAGCCGGGGAACTGCTCTTCCTTTGCGGCCGTGCTGCATTTTTACTTGACTATACGAATAAAAGCGGTATAATCTGGATGTAGGCACAAAAAAGTGCAATGCAGAAGCGGGTGCTGAAACCACCTGCCTCCTGCATACGGAGAAGAAGTCTCTCCATACGCAACCGAATTCTCGGCACATTGCGATTCTTATTATACCGCCTGTCTGCCTTTTTGTACAGGGGGAAAATAGGGGCTGCAGCGGGCCTAATGGCGTTGCTTATGGATGCAAATCCGTAGGCGGCGCTTTTTTTGTGCCTTGCGGCGGCAGCCGGTTTTCCGCCATGCCGCCGCTTTTCTTTGCTTGTGAAAAAATTTTTATAGATTATGGCATTGATGCAGGTTGAAAAATGGTGGCGCAGACGGTAGCATTTGCCGGGTCTTTTCCAGCGCCGCCTGCTTCGGTGCCGAGGGGAAAGCGGTATGGTTGGAAAACACAGGGTTTATGCAAAGGGAAGGTGCCAAAAAAAAATATGTTACTAAACTTGCTTCTGCCAATAGTCAAGACGCGATATTTCCTTCTTTAAACTAGTTATTAGTTCATCTTTGAATTTATGAGAAGCCAACAACTTTAAAATAGACTTTCGTACACATTTGCGCAAAAACAGTATATCTTCTTCTGAGATAGCCTCAGCATCCGCATCATGAACGTAATTAGAACGCTTTTTATATTCGGCGCAAAGTTTCTCATAAATATGAACTCTGTCATCTTGCAATTCACATAAAAAAGTTGCACAACGTTTTGATAAGCGTTCTTTTTTCCCAGTTTCAGAATCTAAAAAAAGGACTTCAAGGCTTGTTATTAATAAAACTTCCGCCTCTTGCAAAGTAACTAAGTATGAGCGATCATAAAGCATATGTGCCTGGTTAATATAATGTTCACTAATTGGAAATGTTATTTTCTCCAGTTCGCTTTGTAGTTGTTTTATGCTATCGCAATGTACCTTTTGAATTGTTGCAACATTATAGGCTTCACCAATTGGGATAATTGCATTATGTTCATATTGCCCAGTAGATCCATCTACTGTATAATGCTCACTTACCATTTTAATTGCTAGCTTTTCATACCGTACAGGACCCTCAAGTAGTAATCGAATGGCCCTAATCCGGTTATCCAAATATGTAAACAGTTGCGCACTCATCTTCCTATAATACAGTTCTGCAGACTTGAAATCTCCTGTATATTTATAGCTATTATAAATGCATGCGACATTTAAGGTCTCATTATCCAATCGCGCAGTTTCATATTCACGCCGCAATCCCATAGAGTCTAATTCAAATATCTCATTGAGTTGCCCTAAAGATTTTGCCGCGATTTTTATACTCTTTCCTAAATCAAGTCCAACGAGTGATTTATCACATCCAAATAAAACAGCACAAACAGTTAACTGGTAATTTTTTGGTGTTGTTACACTTTTATAACACAAACTAATTACCTCCAATTAGGAATTATATAGATAGAGTTTATGTTAGTTCCCATATTTACCCGAAAATTAAAAAACAGCTACCTTATTCTCATGCAAAATATAATTTCATTCCGCGCTGGGCGCCCACAAATTAAACAAAAAGGGAACCGGACGCGTCCAGTTCCCTTAAGTACGCTCCATAGAAACGTACCGCAATTCACATTTCTAGTATATATTAACAGGAAAAAATATGCAAGTGCTTTTTCTTCTGGAAGCTGCGCACTTAATGATAATTGAGAAAATATCACCTTTGAAAAAAGAGCTCATCCTCTGCCTGAAGCATTGAATGAGCTCTTTTGTTTTTCTGAGTTTTTTAAGAATGGGGCAGGGTTGCCGCTACTTCTTTATTGTAGCGATTGCAAAACGTTTCCCATTGACGTAGAATCCTGTTTTTGTTCCAACCTTGCCTATGGCGGTGGCCTTCATGTAATAAACATTGCCTTCCCGCACTGTGGAAACTATTTTGAAATGTGTAGAGCCGCAGGCAAAAGACGGCTTGCTGGGAGCGGTTATTTTGAACTGGTATGTGTTGCCGGATTTTACGTTGAAGTACCCGTTTGTGTCACTTGTAAACGGCTGAGAAACGATTTTGCCGACTGCAACTCTGTCACCGTTTACATAGAAGCCGCATTTGTCGTCTGCATACCCAACGGCGCTGACTTTATAGTAATAGGTGTTGCCAACGTTTTTCGTTGAAACAATTTTGAAGGACGGGGAACCGCAGGCAAAAGACGGTTTGCGGTTTGCGGTTATTTTGAACTGGTATGTCTTGTTGCTTCCGACTGTGAAGGCACCGTTTGTGTCACTCGTAAAGTTGTAGAGAGAGAGGTATGGTTTAATATCATCGTAAGTGATGCTCTTTGCGTTGAAGTTCTTGCCGTTTTCAACGTGCGGGATTGTCAGAACGCCATTTCTCACCAACGTCGCAGCCAATGCCTGCTGTTTCGGGTCAGCGGAAAAACCAGTGATTTTCCAGTTCGGAGTAAACTGATTGTTGATGACCCCATTTTTGACCTTGCTGATGTAGACAGACAGCATATCGCGCACTGCGCCGATATTGTCATTGGCTGTTTTATGCACCACCGTTACATTGTCATCCTTAAACAGATTCCCAAGAAGTGTAGAGGAAGTTCTGTAATCGTTGGAAGTAAGGTAAATAGTGTCTGCATCATTGACCGGCGTGCCGTCTGTGTACTTCAGGTTTTCAACGCGGCTGCCTGCCGGCTGTGCAATATTTATTTCATAGTTTACACCGGAGAAAACATCGTACAGGTAGGCTGGCATCTGAGGATTGAAGGAGATTGTCAGGTCGCCTGCATGGGTTTGATTATAATAGGCGGCAGACCACTCCATGTATTTTTTCAGTTCTTTGCCGGTGATTTTAAGAGTGTAAAGCGTATTGTCGAATTTGTAGATTTTTACCATGCTGCATCTCTTGATGTCGCCTGCCTTGATATTTGCGGACGGGTCAAACAATGCCGCAGAGGAAACGAGGTGAGCGTTCTCCGGGACGTATGGCTTTGTGTAGTAGGTTTGTGTGTCAAGAATCAAGTGCATCAATGCGGAATCCTGTATTTGACCCTGCGTAACGCCAGGCACGGTGTCCGGAGGAACAAGGTCGCCGCCCTGAAGTTTGCCGATAATCTGATTGCTGTATGCTACGGCACGGTCATGGAAGGGCTGCAGCTGTTTATTTAACCCAGTGTCTATTGGAAGATTCTTCATGCTCAGCACGGTAGAGGCGACGTTTGTTACTTCATAGCCGCCGGAAACTTTGGGCTGTACCTTAATATCTAACTTTGACAGGTTTTCGCCGAATTTACCGGGTTCCGTGATGATGGTTTGGTTGACTTTCTGTCCGTTGATTACCACATGATAGTGTCCGCATACAATCGCGGAGAGTTCTGGGCAGGCTTCGGCTAATGCGCGTGCATTGTCGTCGTCGCGCATTTCTTTATCAAGGCCCATATGGACCACCGCTATAATTACGTCAGCTGAATTTGCTTTTTTAATTTCGCTGATAGCAGCTTTTGTTTCGTCAATCGGGCTTGTTACTTTATAGCCCGGCAGTTTGGAGCCATCCCATACGAGGATGTTCGGTGTTGTCATGCCGATAATTGCAACACGCACGCCGTCTACTGTTTTAATAGCATACGGTTTGCCCAAACGGGTACCGTCGGCTTTATAAATATTACCGCAAAGGACATCGGCTGTTGGTTCCTTAACAATGCGCTCGATTGTGGAAGCACCATAGTTAAATTCATGGTTGCCAAGAGTCCAGGTGTCATATTTCATAGCGTTCATGGCTACGAACATCGGGTGAACAGGATCATTCAGAAATAAATCCGCCATGTTATCCTGAATGGTATCGCCGGCATCAACAAGCAGAGTGTCTGGATTCTGTGCGCGGAGTTCTTTTACTTTCTGGGAAAGCTGTGTCAGCCCTCCAGCGGTATTTACCGAGTTGCTTGCGTAATCGAAGGAATCGAACCGCCCGTGTAAATCGGATGTACCGAGGATTTGAATGTCTTTTTCACCTGAAACCGAAGCCGCATTTGCATACGAAAGCGGTGTTACGATCCATGTCGCAACCATTAGTGGAAGAAGTAACAGAATGATTCGTTTTAGTCCTTTTTTCATTTTTACTTTCCTACCTTTCTTTCTCTGGCGTTTGCTGTGACGTTTGTGCGTATCGTAATCCAGCCTATACTGGATATACTGGCATAGCCTCTGAAACCGGTTTCACCTAGCCGCAATCACTGACTGTTTGCATGGCAGTAACCATAAACGACCAATAATTTACCCATTAATTAGTAGCTCGCGTTAATCATAATATTGTACGTTTCATTTGTCAACTAGGTAATTGTAATTATTACATAAATATTACGAAAAATATATAATGTTTATGTGGAAATTTATAAAT
>JAEZFF010000003.1 GCA_023417635.1 Bacillota bacterium
TTGCAGTGGCCGAAGGCGCCAATATGCCGACTACACCGGAAGCTGCAAAATATCTGCAGGAGAACGGGATTCTTTACGCGCCGGGCAAAGCTTCCAACGCGGGCGGCGTAGCGACTTCCGCACTGGAAATGAGCCAGAACAGTGAGCGCCTTTCCTGGACTTTTGACGAAGTCGACGCGAAACTGAAGGGCATTATGAATGGTATTTTCGACCACGTTTCCGCGGCAGCTAAAGAATACGGCGCGCCGAAGAATTATGTAATGGGTGCGAATATTGCCGGGTTCCTCAAGGTTGCCGACGCCATGCTGGCACAGGGTATCGTTTGATTTTATACGAAAGCGTTATAAAAAATGCTCCCGGAAAACCGGGAGCATTTTTCTATGTGAAAAAGACGAAAAGCGGGAAAACATAAACAGCCGCAAGCACAGCAGAGAACAAAACCCGAAGCAGAAATTCCGAAACTGCCTGCAAACGCGCCATACGCTGCAGGGACCCTTTCCGCACTGCAAACAAAAGCAGGAAAAGCCCGCCAAGGCCCAAAAGGGAAATAACTGCGCCGGGAAGGAGCCCGGGCGGAAGGTAAGAAATGCGAACCTGGTTTTGGCCTTTTTTAAGCGGGATTGCCATGAAGGAATCGAATACACGTGAAATCTCCACCGGATTCCCATTCACTTGAGCAGAATAGCCGCTGCCGTAACTGACTGGAAGAAATAAATACTCTCCCATGGCATCCGCCGAAGCAGTGCCAATAATGGAATTTCCCGACTGCCGAAGCGACGCTTTTGTAGTTGCTGAAACTGCTGAGGCCAAAACATCATCTTTCATGGAAGCAACCCCAAAGGACTTTGCATAAACATCCCGCAGCACCCCAATTTCTACATCCACCGTCTGGTTTGTAAAAGTTCCAAGCCGGTAGATGCCATTGCAGGGCTGCGTGGGGTACCTCAGATTGAGTATCTTTCCGTTTACCGTAATGGAAAAAGCCGAGCTGATATGCTCATACAGCTTGTTGGTAAGCTGGTCAAAGCAGTCAAAATACAGCGTCTGCGTTCCGGCAACGGGGACTCGATACCGAACGGTTCCCTCAAAATGCGGATTCTGAATTGCCAGCTCATAGTGGTCTGTCTTTCTGATTGCTACATTTTCAAGGGCTGTTGGCTCATACTGCTGAAAGAGCTGCTGCGAAGAAGAAAAGGCTGACTCAAACAAATACTGCTGCATCTGAAAACGTGAAACATCCGGAAGGCTTTTCAGGCTGCCAATGTCCGCTGTCTTCATCAAGATGCCAACCGGAAGCGGGTTTTCGTTTTGTACAATGGAATATAGGCCGTTTGAATAAACCGGGGCTTCACCGGCTTTCAGTGCCGCAGTCTTTTTTACCGTATACTTGTTGCCGAGCAGCGCATCCGTCAGCTTTGTCCCTCCGTTTGAATTAACCTCCATCCAATAAGAGGAATAGCCCAGCTTTTTCATGGCAAAAAGATAATCTTTAGAAGTCAAGGAAGTGTAGTGGCTCAGCGACGGATACCCCATGCCGCCAATCAGGTTTACATCGAAGTACTTTTCATCCATTTTGACGCGGTAAAGGGAACTGTCATTAATTCTTCCGCCAAGGTCAAGGATCGGCTCATAATAGGCTGCATTGTTTTTGACCGAACCAATATAAACGTTAGAATAAAATGCCGCTTCGCCAACTGCCGCCACACAAAGCAGAATGGAAAAAACTTTCCGGGCTATCTGGCCATAATAATAAAGCAAAAGCAAAATTAAGTAAGCAAGGGAGGCTGCCGCCGCAAAGGCCAAAAGGTGGATGAAACTGTCAGAATTTCCGGAAAGGGTATGCGTGTAAGCTGTGACTGTGCCAAAATCACAGCGAATTACAAGAACAGCACAGAAAATAACAGCACCTACCGATAAAGCGGCGATAAAAACTGAAAACCTTCTATGCTGATTTGTGCGCAGCGGCTCTGTTTTTCGGTTAATCGCCGAAATGCAGCCTGCCAGAAGAATCAGGCCAAGGAAAGCCGGTATATAGCCATACCGCACCGGGAAAGACTGGTAACTGCCAGTGTGCCACATTTTGTTAATTGGTTCCACAAAAACAGGAACCAGCAGGAGCAGAAAAAGGCAAAGGGTTAGGCGGGTATGACTTTCCCTGTACCTTTTCAGCAAAAACGTCATTGCTACAGCAGCAGCAGCCGCACCGGTACAGAGAAGGACGGGGAGCGTTGTGTCAAGCCTTGTGAGAAATTTGCTGGAACGCAGGCTGGAAAGCAAACTTCCGGTGCGTGCGGAAGAAAGGTATTGCAAAAGAAGCGGAAGCCATACAACGCACGTCATCAGCCCCGCGGCCAGCGTGGAAAAGCAGAAAAGAAGTGCATGAGATTTGCGCTCCTCTTTTGGGACACAGAAAAAGAGGAAGAAACTCACAGCAAGGACGAGAAATACCACGACCATATAGGAAAGGTAAAAATTCACGGTGAGGGTCGCCGTAAAGCTCAGGATATACAGCAGTGGTTTGCCCTCGTTCATCAGCTTTTCAAGGCCAATCAGCAAAAGCGGAAAAAGGCACATTACGTCAAGCCACACAATATTTTGGTAGTAGAACATGGCGTAACCGCAAAAGGCATACATCACAGAAACAGCACAAAGCTGCAGGCCGGTCAGGTTTTTGAACTCCCGTTTGAAAAAAGCGCAGGCGGTCACCGAGCAGAGCATCAACTTCAGTAAAAGTAGAAGATTGATGAAACTGTAAATCTGCGCTTTGCCTACCAGCAGAACAAGGAATGAAAACGGACTGCTGATAAAGAACAGAAAAACGCCCCAGAAGCTCATGCCGCCTGCGTTCTGCAGGTTGAGAAACAAGTTGGCCTTTCCCGAAAGAATGTCCTTAAAATCCATTAGGAATGGAATAACCTGCTGGTTCATGTCGCACCAGGAAACTGTCCCGCTTCCAAATGGAAAGAAGCCGTAAGCCGCATAAACGGAAAGAAGCACTGCCGCCGTTAAGGCCGGAGCCACCCAATAAGCGTTTTTCCTCGTCATGAAGTTTTTGCACCTCTCTTCGCAAGCCTGAGTTTTAAAAATGTCTCAGGCAGGCTTTTGAAGAACCTGCCTGGGCTTGGAAATTGCTGCTTATTTCAGGATAACTTTATGGTATACTTTTTTGCCCTTTTTTATAACCACAAATTTTCCTTTTTCTTTTTCAAAATCAGCAGAGGATACTGCCACGGTTCCATCTGCGGCCTTCTTGCCGTCTACGGATATGCCGCCCTGCGCCACAAGCCTGCGGGCCTCGCCTTTGGAAGCGGCAAGTTTTGCTTTTACAAGCAAATCGAGAATCCCAATTTTGTCATCGGTAAAATCAGCCGCAGTAATTTCGGAGGACGGCATATTCTCGGTGTCGACGCCCTGTGAAAAAATCGCACGTGCCGCGCTGCGGGCTTTCTCGGCCTCATCTTTGCCGTGAATCTGCCGCGTGACTTCATACGCCAGAAGCTCTTTCGCCTCGTTCAGCTGCTGACCCTCCAGATGCTCAAACTGATGAATCTGCTCCATCGGCACAAAAGTCAGTACTTTCAGGCAGCGCACGACGTCGGCATCGCCCACATTGCGCCAATACTGGTAAAAATCAAACGGAGAAGTCTTGTTCGGGTCAAGCCACACAGCGCCCCTTTCCGTTTTGCCCATCTTTTTGCCTTCGCTGTTTGTCAAAAGCGAAACTGTAAGCCCGTAAGCATCCGCGTTTTCCTTGCGGCGAATCAGGTTCACACCGCCGATAATATTGCTCCACTGGTCGTCGCCGCCAAGCTCCAGCTGGCAGCCGTACCGGCGGTAAAGTTCCAGAAAATCGTAGCTCTGCATCACCATGTAGTTCATTTCAAAGAATGAAAGGCCGCGCTCAAGCCGCTGCTTGTAGCACTCTGCCGCCAGCATACGGTTTACGGAGAAACACACGCCGATGTCCCGCATAAAATCAATGTAGTTCAGGTTGGAAAGCCAATCCGCATTGTTCGCCATGACGGCCTTTCCATCGGAAAAATCCACAAGATGCGACATCTGTTTTTGAAAACAGGAGATGTTATGTGCTATCTCCTCTTTCGTCAGCATTTTGCGCATATCCGTTTTGCCGCTTGGGTCGCCGACCATGCCGGTGCCGCCGCCAAAAAGCATAATCGGCCTGTGGCCGGCACGCTGTAAGTACGACGCTACCATAATCGGGATATAGTGTCCGACGTGCAAACTGTCCGCCGTCGGGTCAAAGCCGATGTAAAACGACGTTTTTCCGTTGTTGAGGAGGTCGCGCACCTTCTCTTCATCTGTAGCCTGTGCAATCAGGCCGCGCTCTTTCAGTTCTTCATAAACACCCATTTTTCTTCCTCCGATTCTTTCAGGGAACGAAAAAACGCCCCCTGCCAAATTTTGCAGAGGGCGGATTATAAACCGCTGTACCACCTCAGTTTGCTGCAGCCTCACGGCAGCAGCCTTAACGGGTACGAAACCTCATACCCTTGCGCTGCAACGGGCGCACCCGGCCGAGCCTACTGCCGCGTTTCTATGTAAAAACGCTTTCAGCCCAGCGGCTCCAGAACGTATTTTCTGCCGGAAACCGTGCCTGCTTTCACCAGCCGCAGACTCTCTGAAACGGATTTTCCGGCCTACTTCTTCCCTTCATAGCCGATAAAGTTATTATTATCACTTTTTCGCCTGGCTGTCAAGTGCAGGCTTTTCCCCATGCGCTAACTGCAGCATTTCTTCCGCATTCTGCAG
>JAEZFF010000043.1 GCA_023417635.1 Bacillota bacterium
GAAGGCTCCTGTATCGGGTAGATTCGCTGCGGTTCTCCGTCGGGTTCTGGCTCTTCGATTGGTGGAGTGGAAGGTTCCGTTTCCGGTAAATCGGCAGGTTTTGGAGGATTGACCGGCAGTCCCGGTTCGCTGTGCAGTTTCTGAGCTGAATTTTCATCAATTCCGGTCTGAGAAACAGCAGCAGGCTTTTCAGCGGCCTTCGGGCCTGGTATGGGGGAAGGTTCCTGTATCGGGTAGATTCGCTGCGGTTCTCCGTCGGGTTCTGGCTCTTCGATTGGTGGAGTGGAAGGTTCCGTTTCCGGTAAATCGGCAGGTTTTGGAGGATTGACCGACAGTCCCGGTTCGCTGTGCAGTTTCTGAGCTGAATTTCCATCAATTCCGGTCTGAGAAACAGCAGCAGGCTTTTCAGCGGCCTTGGGGCCTGGTATGGGGGAAGGTTCCTGTATCGGGTAGATTCGCTGCGGTTCTCCGTCGGGTTCTGGCTCTTCGATTGGTGGAATGGAAGGTTCCGTTTCCGGTAAATCGGCAGGCCTGGGAGGATTGACCGGGGTTTCCGGTTCGCGAGGTGCTTTTAGCCTTGGACCTTTGTCGGCTTCAGATTGAGCAGCAGGCTTTTCCGTGTCCCTTGGAACCGGCATGGGGGAAGGTTCCTGTATCGGATCGTTTCGCTGCGGTTCTTCGGCAGGTTCCGGCTCTTCAATGGGCGGAATCGGAGGCTGAATTTCCGGGGAGCCGGCAGGCCTGGGAGGATTAGCCGGCGGTTCCGGCTTTGGTATCTCAGCTGAATTGAAAAGGCCTTCTGTGTCAAGGCCAACGCTGCGCATGATTTGTTCCAAGTGGTTTTGGCGGTTGTTGGAAAGAACAGTTTCTTCCAGTTTCGCAGGCTTGGCCTGAGCGGAAACAGCTTTTTGTGGCTTTACAGATTTAGCCTGAGCAGAAACGGTTTCTTCCGGCTTCACAGGTTTGGCCTGAGCAGAAACAGCTTCTTCCGGATTCACAGGCTTGGCCTGAGCAGAAACAGCTTCTTCCAGTTTCGCAGGTTTGGCCTGAGCGGAAACAGCTTTTTGTGGCTTTGCAGATTTAGCCTGAGCAGAAACGGTTTCTTCTGGCTTCACAGGTTTGGCCTGAGCGGAAACAGCTTCTTCTGGTTTTGCAGGCTTGGCTTGAGCAGAAACAGTTTCTTCTGGCTTTGCGGGCTCAGCCTTAGCAGAAACAGCTTCTTCCAGCTTCGCGGGTTTAGCCTGAGCGGAAACGGATTTTTTCTCCGACTCGGATTCAGACTGCTCCTGCGTGCGGCGGATTTCTTCTTCCATCCGACGGATGCGCCCGGCATCAAACCGGATGGTTTCTTCATAGTCATGCTGGTATTCTTGCAGCGACTTCAGTTGGAGCCCATAGTAGATGTCATCATCCGGAACAGAATCGACTTCCTTTTTCCGGTGAAAAAAAGAATGCTTTTTCGCTTTTTCAGCATGTTTCGCGCCCTTTGGAACGGATGGTTCATCGGCGGCTTCCATCTGCAGGGCGTTCTGTGCACTGCGTACAATTTCGTCCGCAGTCATTGGCTCCGGGCGAGAGTGCATGCCTATGCCGGGGTCTGCCTGCGCAGGCGCCGACTCTTTCCTGATTTCGTTTTGTGCCGCGTCCTCATCGATGGTGTCGCCGCTGCTGTGCGGAGTTCTTTCCTTTTTCATCGTAATCTGCTCCCGTTTTATTTTGCATGAATCCCTCTGCGTTGCCGGACAACCTCATAACAGATAATGCCGCATGCGACGGATGCATTCAATGAATTTATCTTGCCCAGCATCGGCAGGGATATAACAAAATCGGCCTTGTCGCGGATGAGGCGGTTTACGCCGAACCCTTCTGAACCAATCACAACAGCGGCGGGGCCGGTTAAGTCTGTGCTGCACCAGTTTTCGCCGTTTAAATCCGCAGCATAAATCCACACGCCGCGCTTTTTCAGCTCGTCAATTGTTGAGGCGAGGTTTGTCACGCGTGCAACGGGAACATATTCCACCGCGCCCGCGCTTGCTTTGCCAACGGCCCAAGTAAGGCCGACGCTGTGCCGCTTCGGAATAATTACACCGTGCGCGCCCGCACACTCCGCAACACGAAGAATGGCACCGAGGTTGTGTGGGTCTTCCAGGTCATCTGCTATGATAATAAAAGGCGCTTCGTTCCGTTTTGCCGCAAGGGCAAAAATATCGTCGAGCGTCGAATATGCTTTTGCCGCGGCCACGGCTACAACGCCCTGATGCACGGCGCCTGCACACAGATGGTCCAGTTTGCGGGGGTCCGTTTCCTTCACGGCTATGCCGGCCTCTTTTGCACGAGCGATTATTACGCCGAGGCTTCCGGAACGGTCACCGCGCGCCACATACAGACTGTCTATGGGGTGCCCGCTGCGCAGGGCTTCGGTGACGGCATTTCGTCCTGCTATAATGCCTTCTGCCGGGTCTTTCTCTTTTTCTTCCAACATATATAAAACTCCTTATTCTGTATCGTATTTTTCTATATACTTAATTCATTATACCACAAAAAATCCGAATTCAATATGGCTCCGTATGTTTTTCCAACAACTTTCGACGAACCCGGTAAAAGGGGAGTTTTCCACTGAAATTTCAGAGAATCAGCGAATATACATCCCCACGTTCCCCATGAAATGGGCGTTTATACGAAACGTATTTGCATTGGTTTACATAATGCCGTGCAATAACCGGGCAATTATGGTGGAAAACTCTGTGGAAAGAGTTGAAAAGTCCGGAATTCACTGTTGAAAAACGGTGAATTCATAAAAAATGAATAGAGTATTATGTCAACCGGCTTTGCCCGCAGAAAAGTACAATCCGTATTTGTCAAGGGTTGAGTCTACAAAATTTTTGTGGTAATATTGGCGTAAAATACGGATTTCGGTCCGAAAGGGGAAAACATGGCGTGAATTTCGATACACTGGGGCAAATACTGGAGTGCGGGCAGTGCTTTCGCTGGAATTATTTGAAAGATGGTTCGTGGCAGGGAACAGCAGGCGGCCGTAGCCTGCGCATCACGGCGGAGAATCTTCCGCGCGTTCTGCATGACCCGTTTTGGGCACATTACTTTGACACCGAAACCGACTATGCCGCCATACGTTCCGGGCTGGCCCGGAAAAGCCCGGAACTGGCCGAAGCGGTGCGCTATGCGCCCGAAATCCGCATTCTGAACCAGGAGCCGTGGGAGGCGTTCTGCTCGTTTATCCTTTCGCAGTGCAATAATATCCGCCGCATACAGGGCATGGTGGAACGCCTCAGCAAAGCATACGGCACACCAGCCGAGGGCGGAGGCTTCACGTTTCCGGCAGCGGAAACATTAGCAGAAGTGCCCGAGCAGGAGCTACGGGCTTTGGGGCTTGGCTTTCGGGCTCCGTATGTGCTGGATGCGGCACGCCGTGTTTCTGCTGGGGAACTGGACTTTTCTGCACTAAAAGCCATGCCGCTTGGGGAAGCGCACCAGAAACTCGAACAGACCTGCGGCGTCGGTCCCAAGGTAGCGGACTGCACTTTGCTTTACGGCATGCACAGGCTGGAGGCTTTCCCCGCGGACGTGTGGATTAAGCGCGCGATGAAAGTGCTTTTTCCTGGAAAAACACCCGCCTGGTTTGGGCCTTATGCGGGTGTTGCGCAGCAGTATATTTTCCATTTCAGCCGAAATCATCCGGAATGTTTCCAGCCGAAAGGAAATCAATAAATTTTTAACAATCTCTCTTTATCTTTCCCTCAGAATGCGCTATAATGAACGAAGAAATCAAATAAAAGAGTAGGAGTGACAGCCCATGTCGTTGGTCAATACCAAGGAACTGTTCAAGAAAGCATACGAGGGCGGATATGCCATCGGTGCCTTCAACATCAATAATATGGAGATCGTTCAGGGCGTTACCGATGCAGCAGCCGAGCTGAAAGCACCGGTCATCCTTCAGGCTTCCGCGGGCGCACGCAAATATGCGAGCCCGGCTTACCTCAAAAAGCTGGTTGAAGCAGCGGTTATTCAGCATCCGGAAATCCCGATTGTGCTTCACCTGGATCATGGCCCGTCTTACGAAGTCTGCAAAGACTGCGTCGACGATGGCTTCACATCCGTTATGTTCGACGGTTCCGCGAAACCGTACGAAGAAAATATTGAAGAAACCCGCAAGGTTGTTGAGTATGCCCACAAGTACCATGTAACTGTTGAAGCAGAGCTTGGCAAACTGGCCGGCATTGAAGATGCAGTTAACGTAGACGCGGACAAGGCTCAGTTTACAGACCCGAGCGAAGTGCAGGATTTCGTAAAGCGCACCGGCGTTGATTCCCTTGCGATTGCGATTGGTACAAGCCACGGCGCTTACAAGTTTAAGCCTGGCCAGAACCCGCAGCTTCGCTTTGACATCCTGAAGGAAGTTTCCAACCGTCTGCCTGGGTTCCCAATTGTTCTGCACGGTGCTTCTTCCGTTCCGCAGGAATTTGTAAAGATGGTCAACCAGTACGGCGGCAAAATGCCTGACGCAATCGGCATCCCGGAAGAGATGCTGCGCAAGGCTGCTACCATGGCTGTCTGCAAAATCAACATTGACTCCGACCTCCGCCTTGCTATGACAGGCAGTGTCCGGAAGCACTTTGTTGAGCATCCGGACCACTTCGACCCACGCCAGTATCTTGGCGATGGCCGCGCCGCGGTTCAGGGCCTTGTAGAGCACAAGATTAAGGACGTACTCGGCTGCGCAGGCAAAGCCTGACTTAGCCCGTACAGTTCGGTACAATTTCATAAAGTTAAAAGCTGCTGCAGGACTTTTGTCCTGCAGCAGCTTTTTTGTCTTCTGGCAAGATTTTACGCTTGTTTTCAGAGCAGATATAAAACCCTTAACAGCGTTTGGAAATTGCTATGCCTCTTTCTGTGATTCAGTAAAGTTTTCGCCTGTTTTCAGAGCAGATATAAAACCTTTAACAGCGTTTGGAAATTGCTATGCCTCTTTTCGTGCATCAGTAAAGTTTTCGCCTGTTTTCAGAGCAGATATAAAACCCTTAATGGCGCCGGGAAGTTGCTATGCCTCTTTCTGTGATTCAGTAAAGTTTTCGCCTGTTTTCAGAGCAGATATAAAACCCTTGACAGCGCTTGGAAATTGCTATGCCTCTTTTCGTGCATCAGTAAAGGCTTCTCCAGTTTTCAGAGCAGACGGAAAATATTAATATAGCGTTAGGAAATTGCTATGCCCCTTTTCGTGCATCAGTAAAGGCTTCGCCTGTTTTCAGAGCAGATATAAAATCCTTAATAATGCTTGGAAATTGCTATGCTTTTTTTCGTGCATCAGTAAAGTTTTCGCCAGGCCTTTTTCAAAAGGCCGCAGGCCGCAGTACAATATTCATAAAAAACCACACATAAGATTTGGAAGAATGATACGCAGAAATTATTCTTTACGCATTGTAATATTTGTTAATATACGCTATAATAATTACAAAATAGTCTGAACTATTGTACTCATTTTTACAATGCAAAGGTAATTATCCTCGAAAGGAGCTGTCCCCAGATGGAAAAATATGAAGCAGACAAGATCCTGAACATAGCCCTTGCAGGCCATGGCGGTGCCGGAAAAACGAGCCTTACCGAGGCAATGCTTTATCTTTCCGGAGCTTCCGACCGGCTTGGCAAAGTAGGCGATGGTAGCACCGTAACGGATTATGACCCGGAAGAAATACGGCGCAGGTCATCCGTCAGCGCGGCGATGGCCCCCATCGAGTGGAAAGGATGTAAGCTTAATTTGCTGGATTCGCCCGGCCTCTTTGACTTTGCGGGCGGTCTGCGTGAAGCGGTTCGCGCGGCGGATTCCGTCCTGATTACCATTTCCGGCAAAGATGGAGTGTGCGTCGGAACCGAAAAGGCTGCTGCCGCCGCTGATGCGCGCGGGCTCTCCAAAATCTTTTTTGTAAACGGCCTGTGCGATGAGGGCGCAGATTTTTACAAAGTCTTCGAAAATCTGAAAGCAACCTTCGGTCCGGCTATCTGCCCGGTCGTCGTGCCGTATATCCGCGACGGAAAAGCGAACATTTATGTAAATATGCTTGAATTCAAAGCATACGAGTACCACGACGGCAAAGCCAAAGAAGTGACAATGCCGGATATGGGTGATCGCCTGAACGGCTTGCGCACCGCTATCTACGAAGCTGTTGCCGAAACGGATGACGCCATGTTTGAAAAATATTTTTCCGGCGGAAAATTTACCCCGGAAGAGGTGATTGTCGGTATCAGCAGCGGCGTGAAAGCCGGAACCGTTTCTCCGGTTTTCTGCGGCGACGCCCTCCTGCTGAATGGGATTGACCAGCTTTTGAACGGCCTTACCTGGCTTGCTCCAAGCGCAAAAAGCAAGGCGGGCGAGATTGGCGAAGACGAAAACGGCGACCCGCTTGAAATTGACGTTGATGCAGACGCCCAGCCCGTAGTCGTGGTGTTTAAGACTGTAGCAGACCCGTTCATCGGAAAGCTTTCTTACCTGAAAGTCATCGCCGGCCGGGTTTCCAGCGAGAGCCAGCTGGTCGATATGCGCACGGGCGAAGCGGTGCGTATTGGCAAAACGCTCACGATGCGCGGGAAAAAGCAGATTGATGTTCCGTATATCGGCGCGGGGGATATAGGTGTGGTTCCGAAGCTGCAGAACGTGAAGACGGGCGACACTCTCTGTTCCGCTTTGCGGAAGGTGAAGCTGGATGGCGTGGATTACCCGAAGCCGTGCCTCACCATGGCGGTGATGCCCAAAAACAAAGGGGAAGAAGATAAGGCGGCACAGGGGATTCTGCGGCTCGCGGAAGAAGACCCGACCATCCGTTTCTGCACCAATCACGAAACACACCAGATGCTCCTTTCCGGTTTGGGTGAGCAGCATTTGGAGGTCGTAGCCGCGCGCCTGAAAAAGAAATTCGGTGTCGAAATTCTTTTAAAAGAACCGCGCGTCGCTTACCGTGAGACCATCCGCAAAAAAGTGCAGGTCCAAGGCAGGTATAAAAAGCAAACCGGCGGCCACGGTCAGTATGGCGACGTCTGGATTGAGTTTGAGCCCTGCACCAGCGAAAACTTAGAGTTCGGTGAGCGGGTAGTCGGCGGCGCCGTGCCAAAGAACTTCTTCCCAGCCGTGGAAAAGGGCCTGCGTGAAAGCGCTGAAAAAGGGCCGCTTGCCGGGTACCCTGTCGTTGGCCTGCGTGCCACGCTGTACGATGGCTCCTACCACCCCGTGGATTCTTCGGAGATGTCATTTAAGATGGCGGCCGCACTGGCCTATAAAAACGGGATGCCTCAGGCCGACCCGGTTTTGCTGGAGCCGATTGGCTTGCTGAAATGCACGGTGCCGGACACCTGCATGGGCGATGTACTGGGTGAGATTAATAAACGCCGCGGGCGTGTGCTCGGCATGGAGCCAGCGAAGGAAGGCTGCCAGACGGTGGAAGCGGAAGCCCCGGAGGCCGTGATGCATAATTTCAGCACGTTCCTGCGTCAGGCCACGCAGGGCAGGGGAAACTTTACGTTCCAGTTTTCCCGCTATGAGGAAACTCCGCCGCAGGCCGCGCAGAAAGTCATAGAAACCGCAAAGGAATCCGCAGAAAACGAAATATGAATGATTGCCGCCCCTTTGGCATATCTATTCGTTGAAGGAATGGATTTTGCTGAGGGGGCGGAGTTATGTTTGTACTATCTTTCCGGCGCAGCCGCAAAAAAACAATCGTAGTTTTGGCCGTGCTGCTTGTGGCGGTCACGCTAATTGGGATCTTTGTGTGCCGGAACAATGCACAGCCGGAAGCGGTCAGTTCCGGAAAAAAGTATGCCCTTTCCGCCGCAGACAACAACGCGCGCGTTGCGTTTTTCCAACAGTTCGGCTGGAAGGTTGACCCCGAGCCGATTGACACGGGCGATGTTACCATCCCGGAAAAATTTGACGATGTATACGTCGCATACAATAACATACAAAAAGAGCAAGGGCTTGACCTGCAGCCTTACGCAGGCAAAACGGTCCGGCAATGGATTTATGCCGTTACGAATTACCCGAACCAGGAAGCAATGCGCGGAACGCTGCTTGTGTGCGATGGGCGGGTGATTGGCGGCGACCTCTGTACCCCGGCACTTGACGGTTTCATGACCGGCTTTGACGGGCAGAAGGATGACAATAAGACGAACTGCGATGCCCCGTTTGAGCCTGCGCGGAACAGCAT
Organism: Bacillota bacterium; assembly: GCA_023417635.1. Lineage (GTDB taxonomy): Bacteria > Bacillota > Clostridia > Oscillospirales > Acutalibacteraceae > Thermocaproicibacter. The sequence goes on from JAEZFF010000043.1 coordinate 8,208, forward strand.
GGGCGCACTCACGGCATTTTCGCCTTCTTCCACGCCAAAAACTTCCTCCGCAGTGGAAGCGAAGAAGCCGGCTTCCTCAAATATTCCGGCAAATGCCTGGCCTACCGATTGATTCGCTTCTTAGAAGAATAAAAAACAGGGTAGAAAAGAACCAATTTCATGGGCGGCAAAACGATGAATCCTATTTATGCCTGCAAAGAATTTTTATAAAGCCGGGAATCGCGTTCGATGGATGGAGGTGCTATAATGAAGAAAACTCTTTGCAGAATGGAAAGGAAAACCAATGCAGAAAGAAAGACTTGATAAAATCCTTGCTTCCCAAAATATTGGAACACGGCGTGAAGTGAGCCGTATCATCCGCGCGGGCCGTGTCTCCGTCGGCGGGGAACCCGTATGCCGCCCCGATTTTAAGGCGGACTTTAAAACCAGTGAGATTCGGCTGGATGGCCGCTTGCTTACGGTAAAAAAGCATCTGTACCTGATGATGAATAAGCCGGGCGGTGTGCTTTCCGCTTCGCGCGCCCCTACAGCGCGCACAGTAGTAGACCTGCTTCCGTCCGAGTGGCAGCGCCGGGGCATTTTCCCTGCCGGCCGGCTGGACAAGGATACCGAAGGCCTGCTTATTTTAACGGATGACGGCGCATTTGCTCACCGGATGCTCGCCCCGAAGAGCCATGTGACAAAATGGTACGAAGCAAGCCTTGAAAAACCTGTTTCCGCGGAAGACCGCGAGGCTTTCCGCTGCGGGGTGCAGCTTTCCGATATGACGTGCCTCCCGGCAGAACTGGAACCGCTTGAGGCAAACGGCCCTGCCGCTCTGGTAAAACTGCACGAAGGGAAGTTCCACCAGGTAAAACGGATGTTTCTTGCGCGGGGAAACTGCGTTACCGCACTGCGGCGGGTGCGCATTGGCAGCTTGCCACTGGATGCAAAGCTTGCTCCCGGCGAAGCACGGGAACTTACCGCGGATGAAATCGTTGCGGTTTTCGGTTGAATTTATTTAGAAATATTAAACTAAAATTGTAAATTGAATTTGTGTTTTATCAGAATTCAATAAAGTCATTCAGTAAAATTTGGGTAAAAAGAGTCTGTTCTTTCGCGGAAACTTCTGCTATGATTAGCTTGCATAGTAGTGGAAGTAGAAAAAAACTTCTTATTGTTATTCTTTAAGAAATTATATCAATGGATTGTCAGGAGGCTTATTATGGCAAGCGTAACACTAAAAAATGTCTATAAGGTATACAGCGGCGGCGTAACTGCTGTGTCGGATTTCAGCCTTGAAATTGCGGACAAAGAATTTGTAATTTTGGTTGGACCTTCCGGCTGCGGTAAGTCTACGACCCTCAGAATGATTGCAGGCTTGGAAGAAATCACAAAGGGTGAACTTTATATAGGCGATACCCTGGCAAACGATATTGCGCCAAAAGACCGCGATATTGCAATGGTGTTCCAGAACTACGCCCTGTACCCGCATATGACGGTTTTTGACAACATGGCGTTTGGCCTGAAGCTGCGAAAGGTTCCGAAGGACGAAATCAAGCGCCGGGTTGATGAAGCGGCAAAGATCCTTGACATTTCTCATCTGCTTGACCGGAAGCCGAAGGCTCTTTCCGGTGGCCAGAGGCAGCGTGTTGCCCTGGGACGCGCGATTGTTCGTAACCCGAAGGTCTTCCTTTTGGATGAACCGCTTTCTAACTTGGACGCAAAACTGCGTGCACAGATGAGGACGGAAATCTCCAAACTGCACCAGCGCCTGGGCACAACGTTCATTTACGTTACGCATGACCAGACCGAAGCTATGACGATGGGTGACCGCATTGTTGTTATGAAGGATGGCTTCATTCAGCAGGTCGACACACCGCAGAACCTGTACGACCTGCCGGTCAATGAATTTGTTGCCGGATTCATGGGCTCGCCGCAGATGAACTTCCTGGAAGGCACCCTTAATAAAGACGGTGAAGACTTTATTTTCCACTTTGGCCAGTATGGAATTAAGATTCCGAAAGAAAAGAACAAGGACAATGTTTTGAGCAACTATGCAGGCAAAGGCGTTGTGCTTGGGATTCGCCCGGAGCATGTTCACGATGAGCCGGAATTCCTGGCAAAAGCAACAGACGGTGTTGTTGAAGCAGATGTTGAGGTCACTGAGCTTATGGGTGCAGAAACTTACCTGTACCTTACCTGCGAAGGCTCTCAGATTACTGCCCGCGTTGACCCGACTTCTACAGCAAAAACAGGCGACCGTATTAAGATTGCTTTTGAGCTTTCGAAGCTGCATTTGTTTGACAAGGAAACCGAAAAGACAATCCTGAACTAATTCGCTGAAAATTAAATTTATTGTATGCCCCGTGCCGGAAAGCATGGGGCATATTTTTATGGTGAAGAATAAAAAAGTGCCGGCAGAATTTCTGCCGACACAAAACATCGAAGGGGGAAAATATTTTATTTGCGGGACTTTTGTGCATCCCGGTTTGCTTTATAGTAAGAAGCAGGCATATTGACATCCAGCTGTTTGCCGGTGCCGTTTACAACGCAGTCAAGCGGATTGTCAGCTACATGAACCGGCATACCGGTTTCCTGCTCGACCAGCTTATCGAGGCCGCGAAGAAGCGCGCCGCCGCCTGTCAGCATGATACCGTGGTCAATAATATCGGCGGAAAGTTCCGGCGGAGTTTTTTCAAGCGTGCTTTTAATTGCGTCAATAATCAGGCTGAGCGAATCGCTGAGGGCTTCACGGACTTCCTGAGCAGAGATACTGACGTCTTTCGGAAGGCCGTCAACGAGGTTGCGGCCCTTGATTTCAACAGAAGCATCCTCATTTTCTTCCGTTGGGTAAGCAGAGCCGATTTTAATTTTAATGTCTTCTGCAGTACGTTCACCAATCAGCAGGTTGTACTTCTTTTTTACATAGGAAATAATGGCCTCATCGAATTTGTCACCTGCGCAGCGTACGGAAACCGATGTGACAATGTCACCCAGCGAAATCACAGCTACTTCTGCCGTGCCGCCGCCGATGTCCACAACCATGCTTCCGGTTGGCTCGTTTACCGGCAGACCGGCACCAATCGCCGCTGCCATCGGCTCTTCCACCAATTCTACATTGCTGGCGCCTGCCTGGCGCGCAGCATCTTCCACCGCACGGCGCTCAACTTCTGTTACGCCGGAAGGAATGCAGATAATGATATGCGGCTTTGAAAAAGAAGTGGATTTTACCGCCTGCTTAATGAAATGCTTCAGCATGGTGGCCGTGATGTCAAAGTCAGCAATAACGCCGTCTTTCATGGGGCGCACCGCTACAATGGAACCCGGTGTACGGCCAATCATTTCTTTGGCGTGTTTGCCAACAGCAAGCACGGTGTCGGTGCGTACATCAACCGCAACAACAGAAGGCTCACGCATTACAATGCCCTTGCCTTTCATATAAACCAGAGTGTTGGCTGTGCCGAGGTCAATGCCTATATCTTTTGAAAACATTAGTCTTTATTTCCCCTTTCCGGTCTTTTGTATCTAAAAAAACAAAATAACCGTCCACATAATTGCACTGCTCCTATTATAACGCCTGTCGCACAGATACTCAATAAAAAATTAGAGATTTCCTTTTCCTTTTCAAGAAAAATTTTTCCTGTGCCTGCGAATTTGCTATTCCTGTGCTTTCTGAGCCTCAAGGCGGCGCAGCAGACGGCTGATTTTTGCAATAGGCAGCCCTACGACACTATAAAAATCACCGTTTACGCGTTTTACAAACAAAGCGCCGCGCCCTTGTATGCCGTAAGCGCCCGCTTTGTCTAGCGGCTCGCCGGAAGCCACATAGTCGTCTATTTCCTGCTGTGAAAGACGGTAAAATTCAACAGAGGTGACTTCATGTCCGCTCAGGAGTTTTTCGCCGCTGATGATTGTATAGCCGGTGTAGACCTGATGGACATTGCCCGAAAGCAGTTTCAGCATGGCTGCGGCGTGCTCTTCATCTTTTGGTTTGCCTAAAATGCGGCCCTGTAAAACAACAATGGTGTCAGCAGCAAGAATGGTGTCGGTCGGATGCAGTTTGGCAATGGCTCTTGCCTTGCGGGAAGAAAGCTGTTCAACAATTTGCATGGGAGGAGTTCCGCGCAGAACGGTTTCACTGATTTCCGCAGGTTCCACGGTAAACTCAAAGCCTGCTCTTTCTAATAGTTCTTTTCTTCTTGGTGATGAAGATGCAAGGTACAGCATGGTTAAAATTCCCTACCCTTTTCCTAAAATTTTTGTGTATGTAATAATTGCTGCAAGAAGCAAAATGGCCTGCGCAACGTTAATGTCAATCATCATGCCAAACGTAAGCTGCAGCACGGAAAGATTGACCGTAACGGTGGAAACGCCAAACTTTGCGGCAATGGCCAGCCAAGAAAGAAAGCTGATGCCTGTAACGGCTGTGCCGATTGCTTTGCCTAGAACGATGGCAAGAATAATCAGCATGAGAAAGGAAAGTGTTTTTATAATGCCCTTTTTCACGAAAAAATCACCTCTGCTCAGCTGTGATTGATTTTTGTTTTTCCGGTCGAGCCGAAACCGTCGGTTCCGCGTTCCGTTTCACCAAGGTCATCGGTTTCAGTCAGAACGGTCTCATACACAGGAACCACGACAAGCTGAGCAAAGCGCTCGCCCGGCTCCAGCACATAAGGTTCGCTGCCTGTGTTGCATAGCCCAACCACAAGTTCGCCGCGGTAATCGCTGTCTATTACGCCAACGGCGTTGGCGGGTGCAATGCCATGCTTTACGCCAAGCCCGCTGCGCGCAAAAATCAGCCCTGCGGTGTTTTGGTCCGGCAGAGCAATAGCAATCCCGGTCGGTATGCGGTGCAGGCTGCGCGGCTCAATGGTCACCGGCGCGTCCAGGCAGGCATAAAGGTCGTATCCCGCCGCTCCCGCCGTGCCGCGCGTCGGCATTTTTGCATTTTCACGCACACGCCTGACTTTAATTTCTTTTTTTATGGTGTGATTCATTCGAATGCTCCGATCATACAGATTTTTGTGAAAGGCTGCTTTCCATTCCACGGAAGTAAAGGCCGCGTGTGCAGGCCATGCCGAGTGAGGGCTGTTTTTCACCGTGCAGCGCACCAAGGTAGCGGTGCAGGACGGCCCGGATTTCTTCCGGGCTTTCGGTAGAAAAACGCAGCAGGCCAAAATCCTGATTTTTTACTTCGCTCAGCCGGTCGGCCATGTCGAGCGGGAGAGAATTCAGCACTTCGCTGCAGGCACCGTAGCACTGCACCGGGAAATGAATTCCCCGGCGGTCGGTTAATTCCGGCGCCGTTTTACAATGCAGGCATCCTTTGGGCGAATTAGCCGCCGGGCAGTTCCGGCAGAGCATCAGAGGAAGCCGCCCATACAGGAGAAGGCCGCGCGGCAGGCTGCCGCCAATATGCGCGGCCTGCGCCAGCTTCAGCTCAAAAGAAAGCTCGGCGTCTTTCAGCCCAAATTCCCGGTACCATTCCAGTGCTTCCGTGTTGGTGATGTTCAGTGAAAAACCGCCGTGTACCGTCAAGCCGGCGTCCAGTGCAATCTGTGCCGAGTCAAGGTTCCCGGCCCACACATCGGTTACGCCGACGGCTTTTGCAGATGCCAGGCGTTCCCGCACCGTGTCCTCAAGGCCGAACAGGCCGCGCGGCAATTCGATGGCAACTGGGAACCCGTCTTTCCTAAGCTGTTCCAGCCGCTGCGGTTCTGCCGTAAACGGAACATAAACGAGCTCACAGGCTTTCGCTTCTTCCGGCAGGTCTGTGGTGCGAAAACGTGCCCGCAGGCGAAGCGGCGCGGAAGAGTAAGGTTCCGGATGGCTTTCCTGCGGTTCATGAAAAGGCACGGCTGGGCGAAAAGCCCGTTTCTTTTCCAGCAGGGAAAGTGTTTCCCGGCGCAGGTGGTTCAGCTGCGAAACCGGAACAGCAAGCCCCGGCTCTACTTTGCACTCTGCATTTTGAACAAAATAAGGAGTGCCGCCGGTTTTACAAAGCTGTTCCTTGCACCGCGCGGCATCGGCCGGGCGGTTTTTGGCTTCCTGTGGAAGCTCCCCTGTGACCTTTGCAGAATTGCCGCAGGTGTCGGTAACGCAGAGTGAAACAGGCTTGCCGCGCGAAATTTCCAGTGAAAAATCGACCGGAATCCGCTGCGGTTCGGAAGCGTAAAGCGCTCGCAGGGGGCGCAGAACCTCTTCCGTAGCGCCTGCCACATCTTCTTTTGTGCGAAATCCAAACATTGTGCGCCCAAGCCGGCCATCCGCATAGCCCTGTGTGAAGCCAGAGCGCGAAAAAACTGCCCGCAGGCTTTCGGTAAGTTCCTGCGGAACAGGTTTCCCATCGGCGGCTAACCGGCAGGCCCGTACGGCGGCGGCAACATATTCTGGGCGTTTCAGCCGCCCTTCAATTTTGAGGCTGACGGAACCTGCCTTTTCCAGCTCTGCAATACGGGAAATCAGGGAAAGGTCGTGCAGGCTTAAGTCATGCCCGGTTCCTCCCGGGGCAGAAAACGGCAGGCGGCACGGCTGCGCGCACAGGCCGCGGTTCCCGCTGCGGGAACCCAGAACGGAACTAAAGTAGCATTGCCCGCTGACGGACATGCACAGTGCGCCGTGTACAAAGGTTTCCAGCTCAATAGGGCATTGGCGGTGAATGGCTTCCGTTTGGCAAAGGGAAAGTTCCCGTGCCAGGACGACACGCGGGAAACCGGCTTTCCAAAGAGCTTTTGCTCCGGCGGCCGTGTGGACTCCGGTCTGCGTGGAAGCGTGAAGACGCAGCTTTGGCGCATATCGGAAAAGCAGGCGGGCAAGTCCCAAATCCTGTACCAGCACTGCATCTACAGGCAGGGCGCAGGCTTCCCGAACGAGCAAAAGCGCCGCTGGAAGCTCATGGTCGAGCATCAGCGTGTTAACGGCAAGGTAGACTTTTACGCCGCGCGCGTGGCAGTAGTCTACCGCATTTCGAAGTTCAGAAGGACCGAAATTTTTTGCCCCGGCCCGTGCGCTGAACTGCGAAGCGCCAAGGTAAACTGCGTCGGCACCGGAGCGCACTGCCGCCGTAAGGCTTTCCGGTGAGCCGGCGGGGGCCAGCACTTCCACGTTATTGCTCATCGGTTCTCTTTTCAAAAAAATTCAGGAAACTTGCCTGGTCGGGAGTCACGCTGTCGCTCTCAGCCTGCAAAAAGTCGCCTGTCTGGTTTTGCTCCGGTATTTCTGCTTCGGATGTTTCTTCTTCCGCATCGTCGTGCGCAGTCTCTTCGGCTGGGGAACCTTCGGCGGCAAGGCGCGCCCGCAGAGTTTGGTTCTCTTTCTGGACGCGTTCCAGTTCCCGGTGCGACTCTTCTGCATCCATGCGCGCGTGCGAAGAATCTTCCAGGTAGTTTTTAATCTGTGTACGGAGGTTGTCCGCAGATTCCGCCGCCTTATGCGAAGCGTCACAGTAATTCAGTGCGGTGATTACAGCGGCCATGGTAACGGAAAAGCGCGCGTTTTGCTCCAATGTGTCGCTCATAGCCTGACGCACTTCGTCACCGATTGACCGAATGTAAGTTTCGCTGTCATCTGAGCAGAGCGTCAGCTCACATCCGCAGATTTCCAGCCGTATTTTGTTTTTTGCCATGGTAACCCTGTCCTTTCCCGCCGTTCTTTCCGCTATTTATATGTACACAAGCAGCGGCAAGCCGGTTCTGTCCAGCTGCGGCGGACAACTGCTGCCGCGCCGGGAGCCGAACAATCTTAATCTATAGCATATTATAATCGATTTTGCTATAATATAAAAGAGAAAAGCGTCACTTTTTGCTGCTGAAAACAGTTCTGCCAGAAAAATAGAAGGAATGGTTCGAAAACTGCTGCATTTGTTTAAAATGCACAAAAACAGGCGAAATATCTTTTCCAATGAAAGGCAGGATGGACTGCTGCAAAAAAGCCAGAAAAGCCGCTTACACACTGAAAAAATTGGGCATGATTAAAGCGAAGCGCAATTTTTATTGGCATTGAAACGACACCTAAATTGGTGTATAATATACACAAATTGTAAAAATGAAATTTTTGAATTTTCAGTTCCGCCTGTGCGGATGAATTTACTTTGGAGGGCCGCTATGAACGAGAAGCAAACGGTTGAAAAAATTCAGGAGACAATCCGGGACAATTTAAAGCACGTTTTTGGTGTTTCGCTTGACAACGCAACGGACGACCAGTGCTACAAAGCCGTAGCTCTTGCCGTGCGCAACATAACGGAAAAAAACTTTCACACCTTTCAGGACAAAGCCGACAAAACGGAAACAAAACATGTTTACTACCTGTGCATGGAGTTCCTGATGGGCCGTTCCCTTAAAAATACGCTTTATAACCTGAAATTGGAAGCGCCGTTCCGCAGTGCGCTTGCCGGTATGGGCCTGAAGCTGGATGCGCTTTACGAAAAGGAACCGGACGCCGGCCTTGGCAACGGGGGGCTTGGCCGCCTTGCCGCCTGCTACATGGATGCTCTGGCAACGCTTGGTTACCCGGCAACAGGGTATTCGCTGCGGTATGAGTACGGAATTTTTCGCCAGAAACTGGTAGACGGCTGGCAGACGGAACTGCCGGATTTTTGGCTGCCGGGCGGAAAAATATGGCTGCGGAGTGAGCCGGAAAAAAGCGTGGAAGTACGCTTCAACGGCCATGTAGAAGAAAGCTGGAACAACCAGTACCACATGGTGAACCACAAAGACTACACCAAAGTGATTGCCGTGCCGTATGATATGTATGTTGCGGGTTATGGCGGAAAGCACGTAAACCGCCTGCGCCTTTGGTCTGCTACAAGTGAAGATTTTGACATGAATCTTTTTAACGGCGGCAATTATATGCGTGCCATGGAGCAGAAAGCAATGGCGGAAGTCATTACGAAGGTGCTTTACCCGGATGACAACCATCTGGAGGGGAAGAGCCTGCGCCTTTCGCAGCAGTATTTCCTCGTTTCGGCTACCATTCAGGACATTATCCGCCGGCACCTTTTTTCGCACAGCTCGCTCGACAGTATGCCGGACCTTGTCGCTATTCATTTAAACGATACGCACCCGGTGCTTGCCATTCCGGAAATGATGCGCATTATGCTTGATGAATGTGGTTACAGCTGGGATGCTGCATGGGAAATTGTGCAGAGTGTTTTTGCCTACACAAACCATACGGTTATGGCAGAAGCACTGGAGTGCTGGGGCGTGGATTTGTTTCAGTCCCGCCTGCCGCGCATTTATCAGATTGTGGTGGAAATCAACCGCCGTTTCTGCGCACAGATGCACAACAAAAGCGTAGATGGCTATAAAGTCGGCCGCATGGCCCCATGGAATGACGGCTATGTAAAGATGGCGAACCTGGCTGTGGTTGGCAGCCACAGCGTGAACGGCGTTTCCAAACTGCACAGCGAAATTCTGAAAAACCGCGTCTTTAATGATTTTTATACCGAGATGCCGCAGAAGTTTACCAATGTTACCAATGGCATTGCACACAGGCGCTGGCTCTGCCAGGCAAACCCGGGGCTTTCGGATTTAATCAGCAAACTGATTGGCAATGATTTTATCCTGGATGCCCCAAAACTCGAAGGTCTGATGCAGTATCAGAATGATTCTTCGGTGCTGCAGGAACTTGCAAAGATTAAACGCAGCAATAAAGTCCATTTTGCCGAGTATGTCAAGAAGGCAAACGGGATTGAGATTGACCCGGACTCTATTTTCGACGTTCAGGTCAAACGTCTGCACGAATATAAGCGTCAGCATATGAATGCGCTACAGATTCTCATCGATTACCAGCGCCTGCTTGCCAACCCGAATATGGACTTCACGCCGCGCACCTATATTTTTGGTGCCAAGGCTGCGCCGGGCTACTACTTTGCAAAGCAGATTATCCGCTTTATCCTGGAGCTTGGCAAGGTCATTAACAATGACCCGCGTGTGAACGGGAAAATGCGCGTTGTGTACTTGGAAGATTACCGCGTAACGCTTGCGGAGCTTCTGATGCCGGCCGCCGACATCAGCGAACAGATTTCCCTTGCGGGAACGGAGGCTTCCGGAACCAGCAATATGAAACTGATGATTAACGGCGCCGTTACCCTTGGTACACTGGATGGTGCAAATGTAGAGATTCACGAGGCAGTAGGCGACGAAAATATGATTCTGTTTGGCATGACGGCAGAACAGGTAGAGCAGCTGAAAAGCACCGGCTACCGCCCGCGTGCATTTGCGGATGGCATCCCGGAAATGAGCGAGGCCATGCGAGCCATCAACAATGGGATTGGCGGTGTGGATTTCCACGATATTGCCGATTCCCTGCTGAACAAAGACCCATATATGGTGCTTGCGGATTTTGCTTCTTATGACAAGGCTCGTCAAAAATCCAGCAGGCTGTATTCCGACCCAATTTCATGGCAGAAGATGTGCCTTGTAAACATTGCACAGGCGGGCCGCTTTGCCGCAGACCGTGCAATTCGGGAGTATGCCGAAAACATCTGGCACGCAGAGCCGGTTCCGGAGCCAGTTGCTGTGGAAAAGAAATCTGCCGCAAAAATGTCTTCTGCCGGTAAGGGCAGAAGAGGCAGAAAAAAGTAAACCGGAGGGTTTCCCATGTTTAATTCACGCAATCCGGCTTGCCGCTACCCTGTGGGTGCAGTGGCGGCTGGAACGGCGGTGCACTTTAAAATTATGCTTTCCCGTGACCTGCGCTGCTCGGCAGCGCGGCTTGTTGTAACAAATGACGCTACGGGCGGCCGTCAGATCCTCGGAATGTTCTGGTGCGGCATGAACGGCGGCCAGTTCGAATTTTGGGAATGCCACTTTACTCCGACGGAACCCGGACTGTATTTTTACCAGTTTTTCCTTGACACCTGGCGCGGCACTCTGCCCATCATGCGTGGGTGGGGAGACGAAGGCGAGCTGCGAAGCGACGGCGTACAGTGGCAGCTTACCGTTTTCAGCGCGGCCTTCACCACCCCGGAATGGCTTGAGGGCGGCGTCATCTACCAAATATTCCCCGACCGCTTCTGCAATTCCGGAACCGGAAAAGAAAATGTTCCGGCAGACCGGAAAATTCATGCGGTGTGGGGCGAGCAGCCGGACTGGAAGCCAAATGCGGAAGGAACGGTTACAAACAGCGATTATTTTGGCGGCGATCTGCGTGGAATCCAGCGGAAGCTGGACTACCTGAAATCGCTGGGTGTGACCTGTATTTACCTGAATCCGATTTTTGAGGCGCACTCCAACCACCGCTACAACACGGCGAATTATGAAAAAATAGACCCGCTGCTTGGCGCACAGGAAGATTTTCGCAGCCTGTGCCGCGAAGCCGAAAAGCGTGGCATCCGTATTTTACTGGACGGTGTGTTTAACCACACGGGAAGCGACAGTATTTATTTTAACCGTGAGGGCAGGTACCCGGAGGCGGGGGCTTACCAATCGCAGAGTTCGAAATACTACCCATGGTATTGCTTCCGGAACTGGCCGAACGAGTACGCTTCCTGGTGGAACTTCAGCACCCTGCCCTGCGTAAACAAAAACAACCCGGAGTTTTCCGAGTACATTAATGGAAAAGACGGCATTATCCGCCGCTGGCTGCGGGCGGGCGCTTCCGGCTGGCGGCTGGATGTTGCCGACGAGCTGCCGGACGGATTTTTGGATGACCTGCGCGCGGCGGCGAAAGCGGAGAAACCGGATGCCGCCGTGATTGGCGAAGTGTGGGAAGACGCTTCCAACAAAACGGCCTATGGCAAACGGCGCCGCTATTTTCAGGGGCGTCAGCTTGACAGTGCCATGAACTATCCGTTCCGCAGCGCAATTTTGGGGTATCTTACGGGTGCGCATCCTTCTGATATGATGGAGGAGATTCTCTGCATCCTTGAAAACTACCCGCCGCAGGTGATCCGCTGCCTGATGAACAATATAGGCACGCATGACACAGAGCGTGCTTTGACGGTCTTAGCGGGCGAGCCTTTGGGCGGCCACGGACGGCATTGGCAGAGTACCGCGCACCTGACAAAAGAACAGCGCGCACGGGGTCTTTCCCTCATGCGGCTGGCGTCGCTGATGCAGTTTACTCTGCCGGGAGTGCCATGCATTTATTACGGCGATGAGGCCGGCATGGAGGGGTATCGTGACCCGTTTAACCGCGGATGTTACCCTTGGGGAAGCGAAGACACCGGACTTTTGGAATGGTACCGGAAGCTGGGAAAGCTGCGTGCGGAGTGCGACTGTCTGCGCGAAGGGGAGTTCCAGCCGGTCAGCGCAAACGGTGATGGGATGGCCTATATTCGCAGCGGCAAGAAAGACGCGCTGCTGTGTGCCTTTAACCGCGGCAGTCTTCCACTGACTGTTGTTCTTGGGGAAGAGTGGAGGAACGCATCGGCACCGCTTGGCGGGGCTGTACCCAACGTGCGGAACGAGCTGGTGATTCCACCCCTGACCGGAACGGTACTTTACCGGACTTTGCACAGCAAAGGAAAGAACTAAAAATTCAAAACGAAAAAAGACAGAGAAAAAGCAGGCACCGAAAGAAAAACTTTCGGCGCCTGCTTTTGTGTGCTTGCTTTACACCAGCAGGTTTAGGCTGGAAGAAGCAATGGCGTTCTGCAGGTAAGAGGTGTAGGAATTCAGTACCTGCTTGCGTTCATCGGCTGTAACGGCATCCGACTTTTCCGCCTGCCAGGCCTCTTCACTGGAGTCCTGCGGTTCGTTTGCTGCCGAAGCCCTTTCCGTTTCATCTGTGGCGGAAGCAGCATCAGCTGCAAAAGAATCCTGTAATTCCGAATTGTTGGAAACCGTTTCGTCGGAAGACTCTGAGGCAGCCGGGACTTGCGGTGAAAAATCATGCGCAAAATCCGTACTTAAGTCCAAAAAATCACTTTTTAGATTGCTGGTGCTGTCTGGTTCTCCTGTGGAATCGTCAGCGGCGCACACACGATTGGAGTTGAAAGGGCTGCTTGGAGTTACGGTGCTGCTTCCATTTTGTGGGTAAGCATACATTCCACAGCTCATTGCCGCAAAATCAGAAATGCGCATCTTTGACGCCTCCTTCTGATTCTTAATCATCTATACTCTATATCGGCAGAAAGCAGCTGCTTTTTAGCAGCTCAGCCTATTTTTGTGCAGTCTTCAGAACCGGATTCTTTCTTCCAGGTATTTGTCCAGCTGGTCAATGGAAATGCGTTCCTGCTTCATCGTGTCACGGTCACGCACAGTAACGCAGCCATCCTTTTCACTGTCGAAATCGTAAGTGATGCAGAACGGCGTGCCAATTTCATCCTGGCGGCGGTAGCGCTTGCCAATGGAACCGGCGTCATCGTAATCCGCGCGGAATTTTTTGCAGACGCGGGTATGAATTTCCTGCGCTTTGTCGTTCAGCTTTTTGCTCAGCGGCAGCATAGCACATTTGAAAGGCGCCAGCGCCGGGTGCAGGTGAAGCACCACGCGGGTATCTTTTTTCTCTTCGTTGACGACTTCTTCATCGTAAGCGTCCACCAGGAAAGCGAGAGCCACGCGGTCCGCGCCGAGCGAAGGCTCAATAACATACGGCAGGTAATGTTCGTTTGTTTCCGGGTCGAAATATTCAAGGCTCTTACCGGAATGATCCTGATGTTTTTTCAGGTCGTAATCCGTACGGTCTGCAATGCCCCAAAGCTCTCCCCAGCCAAACGGGAACAGATATTCAATATCCGTCGTGCCTTTGGAGTAGAATGCGAGCTCTTTCTTTTCATGGTCGCGCAGGCGCATATTCTTTTCCGTCATACCGAGCGAAAGCAAAAAGTCGCGGCAGCAATCTTTCCAGTAGCTGAACCACTCGAGGTCAGTGCCCGGTTTGCAGAAGAATTCGAGTTCCATCTGCTCAAATTCCCGGGTACGGAACGTGAAGTTGCCCGGGGTAATTTCGTTGCGGAAGCTCTTCCCAATCTGGCCGATGCCGAACGGAAGCTTACGGCGCGTGGTGCGCTGCACGTTTGCGAAATTCACAAAGATGCCCTGCGCGGTTTCCGGGCGCAGGTAAATCTGGTTTTTGGCTTCTTCCGTTACGCCCTGGAACGTTTTAAACATCAGGTTAAACTGGCGAATCGGCGTAAAGTTTTCACTGCCGCAGTTCGGGCATTTAATGTGATGCTCTTTGATAAAGGCCGACAGTTCGTCGTTGCTCCAGCCGTCTGCGCTTTTGCCCGTGAAGGCTTCCACAAGTTTGTCAGCACGGTGACGTGTTTTGCAGTCTTTGCAGTCCATCAGCGGGTCAGAAAAGCTGCCTACATGGCCCGAAGCCACCCAGACTTCCGGGTTCATCAGGATAGCGGCGTCAAGGCCGACGTTATAAGGGCTTTCCTGTATAAACCGTTTCCACCAGGCGTGCTTAACATTGTTTTTGAACTCCACGCCGAGCGGGCCGTAATCCCATGTGTTGGAAAGGCCGCCGTAGATTTCCGAGCCGGAATAAATAAATCCGCGGTTTTTGCACAGGGATACAATTTGATCCATTGTTTTTTCAGTTGCCTGCATTGTTTGCTTCCTCCATTTGGGAGCGCTGGCTGCGCCCCACGCTTATTGATTTTCTCTTTTTTTAAAAATAAAAAGCTTGCTTAGAATATAATTGACAATCACGACAACAATGTTTATGAGAATTTTTGAAAGCCAAACATTCCAGAAAAGCGTGTCAACCATCAATTTCATTCCGCACTCGTCGATGACCAGCGTCAGCAGCCGCGCGCCGACAAACCCGGCCAGCTCCCGCCAGAAAACGGATGCCGCAAAGCTTTTGCTGTTGAAAACGTACAGCTTATTCGTAACAAATGCAAATGCAACCGAAAGGACCCACGCAAAAGCATTTGCTATGAGGATGTCCCAGTGCAGATAGTCGTAGCACAGGCCGCACGCCAAGATATTGATGACTGTAGTAAGTACGCCGAAAATAATGTACTTAATCATTTCCGGTGTTGTCAGGAACCGCCATACTTTTTTAATAAAATTCACGCAGACACCGCCATTCAGCAGGATACTCTTAGTTTACCATCCTGTTACTTTTCTTGCAAGAAGATTGTGAAGATTTCCGGCACAGCCTTTCCGCAGATACCCAGTATAGCGCGCAGATTTCGAAATCTGGTGAAGGGAGCGTGAATTTTCAGGCGGCAATTTGTTAAAATGCGGCTTCCCGTGTGAAAAAGCACTTGCACGGCGTTGGAAACCAGTCTATCATAAAGACAAAGATGAGAAAAGTACGCCGGTTTTCCGGCTTGATTTACAGGAGGAAAAACAATGGTATCACTTTACCCAATGAAACTGAAAGCGGCCTGCAAAGACTACATCTGGGGCGGCACGCGCCTGCGCGACGAGTACGG
>JAEZFF010000036.1 GCA_023417635.1 Bacillota bacterium
GGAGTCGAAAAGGACGATTATTTTACGACCGGAAAATTTGACGCGCTTATTAATTTCAGTTTTCGCCAAAATGTTATGAACCGTTCACTTCTTCCAGATACTTATGACTATATGGCGAAAACATTGCGCTCGGAAAAAAACTTTAATGTACTGAGTTATATTTCCTCACATGATGATGCGCTTTTCCCTCGTTCCGACTTAATTAACGGAGGAAATTATCTGCTGCTGGCTCCGGGTGCCATACAGATTTATTACGGTGATGAATCGGCACGGGAGCGTCAGTGGAAAGATCTTTCTGCCAATGACTTGACCCTTCGAAGCAATATGAATTGGGGTAGTGTGAACCAGAAGGTACTGAAACATTGGCAGACCGTTGGCTCCTTTCGCAGTAGGCATCCGGCTGTAGGTGCAGGTAAACAGACGATTTTGAGCCGGTCACCTTACGAATTTGCACGGGTTTATTCTTCAGAAAAAAATACCGACCGCATTATTGTGGCCCTTGCGGCTGCAAATAAATCCATCAGTATTCCCGTAAAAGCCATCTTCAAAGACGGCGAGACGGTGCGTAACGCTTATGACGGAAGCACCGCGGCAGTGAAAAACCAGATGGTAACGTTCCAGAGCGGAGAAAATGGGACGATTCTTCTGGAGTCCTGTAGCTAATAAATGAAAAAGAGTGTGCAAAACAGCTCCGGCTTGCAGAGTCTCGCAAGCCGGAGCTGTATCGTTGCTATGAAACATTTTTTCTATCATAAATTACGGCTGAACAGTTGTGGGGTTGTCAATAGGCTTGATAAGGGGAACATAGTTTTTTTCGTCCAGCTTTTCTTTTTCGGGTGCTGCCCCGTATTCGCTGCCGAAACGCCCTCCATAAAAATAGAACTGATTTCTTCCATGTTCTTTGGAATGGTAAAGTGCTATGTCGGATTTTTTAAAAAGCTCAAGGTAAGAGTTGCCGTCATTTGGGTAAAGGGAAACACCGATGCTGCCGCTTATGCGGTAATTTGGATCTTCCAGCCGAATTTGGCTGAAGTAGCATCCAATCGAGTGCAGCTTTTCCAGGAGCGCCTGCGTATTTGTCACATCTTTCATAAGGACCAGAAATTCATCTCCGCCAACGCGGCCTACAATGTCGCTTGCACGGAAGAGGGCAAGCAATTTCCGCGCAACTTCAGTCAAGGCAACATCACCTTGTGTGTGACCGAGCGTATCGTTAATATTTTTGAAGTGGTCAATGTCGACCATAATCACAGCGTTTGTCTTTTCATGACCGTCACCTTGCAGGTAGCGGTCAATGAGTTCCTGTGTTACTGCTTTATTGTAAAGGCACGTCAAAGCATCTTTCTGCGATTTATCAAGAATTTTCATTTCCTGCCTTTTGCGTGCGTCAATATTCTTTATGTAACCAATGATTTTCAGGCTGTCCTTTGTGGTGTTCAAAAAAACTATGGAAGCGGAGTACCACATAAACTGACCATCTGGATTCGTCTGACGGTATTCCAACGTAACTTCAGGACGGCTGTTTTTTCGGTAATTTTCCATTAGGCTCTTCTGGGAAAAGGTGTGGCAGAATTTTTCTGCATCATCTTTATGAACAGCATTTTTCGCAATGAGATGAATCATTTCATCATAGATTTCCGTATGCAGAAAAGAAAATCTTTTGCTGTAGATTTCAGCGCCGTAAAGCAGGCGGTTATGAGAAAGATCAGCCTCGAAGACCCGCTCACAGGTCAGTTCCAGCGCAGAGCGGTATATCTTTTCATTTTCATAGAGCTGATTCTGCAGCACTCGGTTTTCCGAAAGTTCATTCATCTGGTTTTCCACACAATTCATCAGTTCATTAAAAGAAAGGCTCAAGCGCTTAAAAGCGAAATCGAAACAGCTGCACGAAAAGCGCGCACGGTAATCGCCGCGGATAGCTCGGTGGATGGTACGGATAAAATTCTGTATTGACCGCGACACACACAGCCTCCACAGCAAAATGAGCAGCAACGCCTGCGTAATCATCGCAATTACTATGTGGCTTAGCAGAATTGGCGTCTGAAAGCCGTTTGAGTAAGCCAAAAGGATGAGAAAAGGCGGTACAAATGAAAGCAGAATAAGTCCCCAAGATTTGTCTTTCAATAAAATAGCCTCCGTTCGTTACATGGTGCTGCAGGCGATAACCTGCAATCCATGTAGAAACTGTGCAGCCAGGCTGACATGCATTTTACTGTTTAGTCCCTATAGCTTTGCGGCTTCCGGCTTTCACCGGAGTTGCTGATGGCCAAAATCAAAAAGAACAAGGCGTATCGATATTATATTGTAATGAATTAGTTTAGTAGTAAAAGAGTAATATGCGAAGTGAAATTAAGCGGTAGAACTATGGGCACCATACAGTAGGTTATGCGTCATAGCTCTCGTGCTATTACAGAACATTGTGCGCCAAAGCATCCAAAATTTCTTTATATTTGATTCTAATACTTATTGTAGCATTATTACCTAATAAATGCAATAGAAACATAAAATTTATACAAAATAACGAAAAAGCAGCTAAATTATTGCTGATATATTTATCATCCAGCATAAAAATAATAAAAAAACACGCAGGCAAAAGTGCAGAACAAGCACCGGACCTGCGATGTTTTAAAAACGTTATTTGTTTTCCGTCGATTCCTGCAGCTTTTCCCGTGCAACGGCAAGCATCAGTTTAATGCGGTTCTCCTGGTTTACTCTGGTTGCACTTGGGTCATAGTCAATAGGCACAATATTAGAATTTTCGTCTATCGCCTTAATCCGGTGAATCATGCCTTTTCCGCAGATATGGTTTGGCAGGCAGCCAAACGGCTGTGTACAGACGATGTTTTCATAGCCGGACTCCGAAAGCTCCAGCATTTCGGCTGTAAGAAGCCAGCCTTCTCCCATTTTGTCGCCGTAGCCGATTACGCCTTTTACAAGGCCTTTTACGTGTGCATACGGTGCCGGCGCCTGGTAACGCGGCTCACTTTTCACAGCGGCAATCAGCGCGTTCTGCATTTCGTTCAAGTACTGGAAAAGAATGTGGCAGACGAAATATTTTATAGGGTTCCCACCATAGAGCTTAATATCGTCAAGGCGGTTGTCAACTTTAAACAAGGCGAAATTCATCAAACCGGGAACATTGACTTCGCAATCCTGCTCCCGCAGAAAGTCTTCTAAGTGGTTATTTCCAAGGGAAGAATATTTTACATAAATTTCACCTACAATGCCGACTTTCACTTTTGGAACCTTGTTGATTTCAATCGTGGCGAAGTCTTTCACAATCTGGAAAAGAATTTGCTTTTGCCGCTTCCGTGAAAGCGCTTTTCCGTGGTTAAATTGGTCGGTCAGGTACTCGCTCCATTTTTCAACTTTTTGGTTGCTTTCACCTTTATGAACTTCATAGGCTTCCGTCTGATTGCGCAGAAGCATTAATGCGTCGCCGTAAACCATGGCTGCAATGAATTTACGAATCATTGGCAGTGTAATTTGGAATCCCGGGTTGCTTTCAAGGAACGAGAGGTTCATTGAAATAACGGGAACCTGTTCCAGCCCTGCTTTTTTAAGAGCTTTCCGCAGTAGGTGAATATAATTTGACGCACGGCATCCGCCGCCTGTCTGAGTAATTACGAGGGCTGTTTTATTTACGTCGTATTTGCCGGAATGCAGTGCGTCTATGAACTGACCTATTACAAGCAGAGCTGGGTAACAGGTGTCGTTGTGAACATATTTCAGGCCTTCCTGCACAATGTTGGGGCCGCTTGTGTCCAGCAGTTCAAAATTGTAGCCACAGTTTTTCAGCACGTTGATAATCAGTCGGAAATGAATCGGTGCCATCATAGGGGCAAGAATGGTATACTCTTTTTTCATTTCCTTTGTAAAAAGCAGTCGGCCGTTCTTTGCATATTTTAATTTTGCCAAATCCGGATTCCTCATTTCTCAAGTGCGGCAAACAGGCTGCGAAGTCTGATTTTAACCGCGCCAAGGTTCGTTATTTCATCTATTTTTACCTGCGTGTAAATCTTGTCGTTTGCTTCCAGTATGCGGCGGACTTCATCGGTTGTAATTGCATCAACGCCGCAGCCGAAAGAAACAAGCTGTACCAGATTCATATCCGGCTGGTCGCCGATATATTTTGCGGCGGCGTAAAGACGTGCGTGGTAAGTCCATTGGTTCAGCACTTTCGTAGAAAATTTCTTTTCCCGGCAGCTTACAACATCTTCCGAGATTACTGCTGCGCCCAGGCTTGTAACCAGCTTGTCAATGCCGTGGTTGATTTCTGGGTCGAGGTGGTAAGGCCTTCCGCTCAGAACAATAATCTGCATTCCGCGCTTTCGTGCCTCATCAATAATTTCGTTGCCTTTTTCTCGGATTTTTCTCATATAGTCATCATAAGCGGCATAGGCCGCTTTTGCGGCAGCAGATACTTCGCTGAACGTAATATCAGAAAAGTTCTTCTGGAGGATACCCGTCATTTTATGCGGAAAATCATGCTTTCTGTGAATTCCCACATAGTCGTGAATAAAGACTCGGTCGTCAAGGCAGCGCATATTTGCACTGATAACTTCCGGGTAATAGGCAACGACCGGGCAGTTATAATGGTTATCGCCAAGGTGTTCATCAAAGTTATAGGACATACAGGGGTAAAAAATTGTTTTGATTCCTTCGTCAACAAGCGCCTGCACATGACCGTGCATTAGCTTTGCCGGGAAGCAGACAGTGTCGGAAGGAATGGTTGCCTGGCCTTCCAGGTAAAGTTCCCGGCTGGACAGCGGGGAAAGAACGACTTCAAACCCAAGTTTTGTAAAGAAAGCGTGCCAAAAGGGGAGAAGCTCGTACATATTCAGCCCCATAGGGATTCCAAGTTTTCCGCGCGGGCCCGGAACGGGTGCGTAAGAGCGCAGAAGCTTCAGCTTGTAGGCGTACAGATCCAGCTCTTCCGTGGAAGAACGCTTTGTTACCGGCTTTTCACACCGGTTGCCTCCAATGAACCGGCGGTTGCCGCCGAAAACATTGATGGTAAGACGGCAGTGATTGCTGCACATACCACAGTTGGTGACGCGTACTTCATGCTTGAAGTTTTCCAGGTCGGATTTGCCGACCAGTGTGCTTTTTCCGGTGGATTTCTTTTTTGCATACACGGCTGCTCCATAGGCACCCATCAAGCCGGAAATATCCGGGCGTGTTACATTCACGCCGAGTTCCTTCTCGAATACACGCAGCACGGCGTCGTTCAGAAATGTGCCGCCTTGTACAACAATACTTTGCCCCAGGTCTTTTGCATTCGGCACGCGGATTACTTTATAAATAGCATTTTTTACAACGCTTACAGAAAGGCCTGCACTGATGTCTTCCATTGTAGCGCCGTCCTTCTGTGCCTGCTTCACCTGCGAGTTCATAAAGACGGTGCAGCGGGAACCGAGGTCAACCGGGTGCTTTGCAAACAGACCCAGCTTTGCAAAGTCGGCAATGCTGTAGCCGAGCGTATTTGCAAAAGTCTGTAGGAAAGAGCCACAGCCGGAGGAACAGGCTTCATTCAGAAAAATGTTATCGATTGCTCCATTGCGGATTTTGAAGCATTTCATGTCCTGCCCGCCGATGTCAATTACAAAATCAACATTTGGGCGGAAGCATTTCGCCGCAGTAAAATGGGCTACGGTTTCAACAATGCCGCAGTCGATACCAAAAGCATTTTTCAGCAGTTCTTCTCCGTAGCCGGTGACAGCACTGCTTTCTATTGTAATGTTCGGGTATTTTTTGTAAAGATCCAGAAGATAATCCTTCACAATCGGAATTGGGTTGCCGGAGTTGCTGCGGTAAATAGAGCTGAGAACTTCGCCGTCTTCGCCGAGCAGCACCGCCTTGACAGTTGTGGAGCCGGCATCCACGCCAAGAAACGCATGGCCGGCGTAAGATTCAATGTCACCGCGCGGCGCCTTGCACTGCGCATGGCGGTGGCAGAAGTCATCATATTCCTGTTGGTCTTTGAACAGAGGATCAATCGAAAGGAATTTTCCGGTCGAACCATATTTATGAATGCTTTCCAGCGCTTTGTCCAGGTCAATTTCTTCAGCGCTGCAGAAAGCGGCGCCGAGCGCAACGTAGTAAAGCGAATTTTCGGGGCAGATTCCCTTTACTCTCAGCGCACGGTCGAAACTTGCGCGCAGTTCGGAAAGAAAGGTCAGCGGCCCGCCGAGGTATAGCACTTTGCCCTTGATTGGGCGGCCTTGCGCTAACCCTGCAATCGTCTGGTTGGCAACGGCGGCGAAAATGCTTGCGGAAATGTCTGTTTTGCGCGCGCCCTGGTTCAGCAGGGGCTGTACATCGGATTTTGCGAACACGCCGCAGCGTGAAGCAATGGTGTAAATCTTTTCGTACTGGGACGCAAGCTGATTCATTTCATCCAGCGGCACGTTGAGCAGTGTGGCCATCTGGTCGATAAAAGCTCCGGTCCCGCCTGCGCAGGAGCCGTTCATGCGTACTTCCGTTCCGCCCGTCAGGAAGAGAATTTTGGCATCTTCACCGCCAAGCTCAATAATCACGTCCGCATCCGGAAACAGCCGGCCAACGGCAATGCGCGTGGCGTAGACTTCCTGAACAAAAGGAAGGTGGCATGTCTGAGAAATCCCCATTCCGGCGGAACCGGAAACCGTAAGCGCCGCTTTGTCACCGTGAATTACTTCATCTTTGACTTTTGTAAGAAGTTCTGTCATTTTTTCTGTAATTTTCGAGTAATGGCGTTCGTAGGACTGGTAAAGTATTTTACCGTCTTCGTCTGTAACAACACATTTAATGGTAGTGGAACCAACATCTAATCCGACTTTCATTCTGGGACCTGCCTATTCTTATAAAATTCCGTCGTTATCAAAACGAGGTAAAAGCCTCAGTATATTTAGACTATGCTTAACAATTTATTGTAGAGCAAAGGAAGGAATCTTGTCAAGTGCCTGCACCCATAAAATTTGCAGGAAACTCTTGCTAAAACTGCAGAGCAATGATAGAATTAATAAAAATTGAATGGAGCGATGTAAGTTGCAGCTGAATCACATGATCGACTTAGACCAGCTTAGTGTGCAGGAGTTAAAGGAGCTTATCGGGCTTGCCAACAGTATAAAAAGCAACCCGTGGGCATACCGGGAATCCTGCCGGGGGAAGATTATGGCAACTCTCTTCTATGAGCCTTCCACAAGGACGAAGATGTCATTTCAGACGGCAATGTATCGTTTGGGCGGTGAAGTCGTCGGGTTTGACAACCCGCAGAACACTTCTGTTTCCAAAGGCGAAAGCCTGAAAGATACGGTGACAGTTGTAAGCGGCTATACGGATCTTATTGTCATGCGCAACCCGTGGGAAGGCGCCCCGGCTGCCGCGTCGCTTTATTCGAAAGTCCCCATTATTAATGCGGGTGACGGCGGGCATTTGCACCCGACGCAGACGCTGACCGACCTTGTAACGCTTGCAGATGAAAAGGGACGGCTGGATCATCTCTGCATCGGCCTGTGCGGTGACCTGAAATACGGCCGTACGGTGCATTCGCTCATTAAGACCATGACGCGCTTCGAGGGCAACTCGTTTGTATTGGTTTCAACGCCGGAACTGGCACTGCCCCAGTACATAAAAGACGTGATGGATGCGGCAGGCTGCGAGTACCGCGAAGTTCCGACGCTGGAGGCGGCCCTGCCGGAGTTGGACGTGCTTTACATGACCCGGATTCAGCAGGAGCGTTTTGCAAGCCGCGAGCAGTACGAGGCGCAAAAGGGTGTGTATGTGCTGGATTCCAGAAAACTGACGCTTTCAAAGCCGGACTTAAAAGTCCTGCATCCGCTGCCGCGCGTGGATGAGATTACCGAAGAAGTGGACCGTGACCCGCGCGCCACGTATTTCCGCCAGACGGTTTACGGTATGTATGCCCGCATGGCGCTGATTCTGACAATCCTGCAGAGTTCCAGCATTGCGGAAAAAACAGAGCTTCCCGGTTCCACACATCCGTGCCGCTGCACAAACCCACACTGCATCACGCAGACGGAACCGTATTTGCCGCACCTGTTTACCGAGGCTGGGGATATGCTTACCTGCTCCTACTGTGACGCCAGAATTCTTATCTGAGCTATTTTGTCAAGAGTCGGTGCGGAACCGCTTGCCAAGCGGCATTAATGGTGGTATTATAATAGAAATAGTGTCATAATCGGAATTTTACTGGGAGGATCTTATATGTCAGGCCATTCAAAGTGGAACAATATTAAACGGAAAAAAGAGAAAACAGACGGCGCAAAAGCAAAAGTATTTACCAAAATAGGCCGTGAACTGGCCGTTGCGGTTAAAGAAGGCGGCGGCCCAGACCCGAATGCCAACTCTCGCCTCAAGGACTGCATTGCGAAAGCAAAGGCGGCCAATGTGCCAAACGATAATATAGACCGTATTATCAAGCGTGCTGCGGGCGACGGCGACGACACAAAGTACGAGAACATAACTTATGAAGGGTATGGCCCAAACGGCGTTGCCGTTATTGTGGAAACACTGACGGACAACCGCAACCGTACGGCTGGTGACCTGCGCCATTATTTCGACAAATTCGGCGGCAACCTTGGCACGAACGGATGTGTTTCTTTCCTCTTCAACCGCAAAGGCGTTCTTGTGATTGAACGCGAAGGGCTGGATGAAGACAAAGTGATGGAAGACGCACTTGAGGCCGGTGCATCCGACTTTGAAGCGGATGACGACGTGTTCGAAGTTTACACGGAGCCGGACGATTTCAGTGGAATCCTTACCGATCTGCAGAACAAAGG
>JAEZFF010000091.1 GCA_023417635.1 Bacillota bacterium
CGGAAGAAATCCTTTTGCGCACCCATGGTGACGGGCTTCGAGCACAAATCAAGAAGCAAGACGAAAGGTATATTAATCTCATGGAAAAATCCGTTGCCCTGCTGAAACAGCAGCATGAGCAGCCTATCGGTGTTTCCCGAGGAACACAGAATATGCTGCGCGGGGCCGTTAAGGCAAATACGTTTTTTCAGCATAATCCGCAGCACATAGCAGAATTGATGGTGCGCGGCACGGCCATGGGAATTGTAGGTGTAACGAAAGTACTGAACCATGTGCCGGACTGTGACGTAAAGACCAGGAAGCTTGCCGAAGACTATATTAATACGGAAGAGCGGAATGTTGACTCTTTGAAAGGTTTTCTGTAAAGGCAGTCGGCTTGATTTCATGGCCGATTTTCGGTATAATACTGGGTAGATATTTCAGCGGGGCCATGCCCCGCATACTACATAAATTGGGAGCTAAACCTTTATGTCTTTATTAAGCACTGGAAACGTCTGTAAATCTTTTGGAACTGCTGTGGTTTTGGAAGGTATTACTTTCGAAGTACGCGAAAACGATTCTATTGGTCTTGTTGGCAGTAACGGTTCCGGAAAAACGACTCTCTTTAAAATTCTTACGGAGGAACTTTTCGCCGACAGCGGCATCATCACCCGCGCTAACCATACAAAGCTAGGCTATATGGAGCAGCACGTCTGCCACAACTTAGAGCGGAGTGCTTATGAGGAAGTGCTCACCGTTTTTCAGCCGCTGATGGATGCAGAACGGGAACTGGATCAGCTTGCGAAAAAGCTTTTGAAAAAGCCTTCGGACGCCGACGCCCTCATTGAACGGCAGACTTTTCTCACCGACCTCTACAATGTGGAAGGCGGGCTGACTTTCCGCAGCCGCACCCGCTCCGCCTTGGAGGGGCTCGGCTTTTCTGAAGAACAGATTCATACGCCCGTCGGGTGTTTAAGTGGTGGTCAACGGGCAAAACTGCAGCTTGCAAAACTCCTTCTCTGTGGGGCAAATCTGCTGCTGCTTGATGAGCCGACCAACCATCTGGATATTGCTTCCGTTGAATGGCTGGAAGACTTTCTTCGCTCTTTCAGCGGAGCTTACATTGTCATTTCGCATGATCGCTATTTTCTTGACCGCACAACCAACCGCACCTTCGAGCTGAAAAACCATCGCCTGAAAGTTTTTTCCGGAAGCTACTCTTCCTATGTTAGCCAACGAAAAGAGCTGGATCTTGCGGCGAAAAGAAAATACCAAAGCACTCAGAAAGAAATCAGCCGCCTTGGCGGTATTGTGGAACAACAGCGCCGCTGGAACCAGGAACGCAACTACAAAACTATTGCAAGCAAGATGAAATCCATTGAGCGGCTGGAAGATACGCTGGAAGCTCCGGACAAAGAAGAAACCGCCATGCACTTTCACTTTGGCATTAAACAGCTTAGCGGAAACGATGTGCTTTCCGTAAACGATTTATCTCTTTCTTTCGGCGCAGAGCCACTTTTTTCGCACGTTAATATGGAGATTCACCGTGGGGAGCGTATTTTTCTGCTTGGTGCAAACGGCTGCGGTAAAACCTCTCTGCTGAAATCACTGCTCGGCATGAATCACCCATGCGCAGGGTCTTTCCGTTTTGGTGTGGGGGTCGACATAGGCTATTACGACCAACTGCAGACTGGACTTCGCCCGGATAAGAATGTTATTGATGAAATTTGGGACTACTACCCGCGAATGACACAAACAGAAGTTCGTTCTGCACTTGCGGTATTCCTTTTTCGCGGCGAGGATGTTTTTAAGCCGGTTTCTGCCCTAAGCGGCGGTGAACGCGCACGGATTCTGCTGCTGCGGCTGATGCTTTCCCGCAACAACTTACTGTTGCTCGACGAGCCTACGAACCACTTGGATATTGCTTCCTGTGAAGCGCTGGAGAATGCTCTGCATGACTATGAAGGCACTCTGCTCATCGTTTCACATGACCGCTACCTAATAAACAGCCTGGCCGACCGGATTTATTACCTCAACCCAGATGGCACCGCTGCCTACCTTGGCAACTATGACGACTATGCTGAAGCAGTAAAAAACCGGCAGCCCGCCGCCGAAGCGACCAAGTCTGCCGGTAAAAATGATTACCAGAGAAAAAAAGAGCGCGACTCTGAAATTCGGAAAGAAAAGGCGCATCTTCGTCAGCTGGAAAGCAAAATTGAAGAAACCGAAACAGCAATCAATGAGCTGGAAACTCAGCTAAGCAGCCCGGAAACAGCCTGTGATTATGAAAAAGCACTTGACCTTTCCAATCAGCTGGCTGCAAAAAAAGATGAAAATGAAACACTGTTCCGAGAGTGGAGTGTCCTTGCGCAAAAGTATGAAGCGTAAGGAAAATATAAAAAAAGCCCGGCAAAAGCCGAGCCGATGGTTCAGGAATCACTTGGCACTTTTTCGCATTCAAACTGATGCAGTTGGTGGACAAAATCTTTTTCCTTTGCCTTGCCACTTTCGGAACCGTCATCTTCCACTTCAATTTTCAAAGGCTTGGACAAATCCAGACTGAAAATCCCCATGATAGATTTCGCATCAATCTTGTATTTATCCGTTGTTAAATTAATTTGAAAATCATAATTGTTAGTGAGTGTAACGAACCTTTTTACAGCTTCAATGTTCTCCAAAAAAATGGACGACGTATACATACACAGTTCCCTCCGTCTACATTGATTAGTCATCGTTACAAAGAATAGCTCTTTTTTTAACGTCGGTCAATGTTTAAATTGACTATAGATTTTATTTTTTTGCTAAACAAAATATATACTTTTTATGGAAGGTGACCAAATGAAAGTTTCTGTTATAACACTTGGCTGCAAGGTTAATCAGTTTGAATCACAGGCAATGCTGAATGAACTTTTACAGGCGGGCTGTACAGCCTGTGACGAAGAATCGGCAAGCGACATTATCATTATTAACTCCTGCACCGTGACGGCGGTTAGCGACCGTAAAGTGCGTCAGACTGTGCGCCACGCGCGCCGTGAAAATAAAAATGCCGTACTTGTGCTTACGGGCTGTATGCCGCAGGCTTTTCCAAAAGACGCCGCACAGCTGGAAGAAGCGGATATTGTTCTCGGAAACTCCAACCATTCTTCCCTGCTGCCGGATATTAAAAAATTTATGGCAACCCATAAACGAATTATTGATATTGTTCCGCATGATAAATCTTTTGAACCGCTCCATGTAGACCGCTATTATGAGCGGACACGCGCCTTTATTAAAATTGAAGATGGCTGTAACCGCTTCTGCTCTTACTGCATTATTCCGTACGCCCGTGGCAGAGTCCGCTCGGAACCTCTTGACGACTTAAAACGGGAATTAAAGAATACCGCCAGCCACGGCTACCGTGAAGTGGTTTTGACCGGAATCAATCTTTCTGCATATGGGCAGGAACTTGACCTTTCGCTTTGCGATGCAGTGGAAGCCGCCTGCAAAACAGATGGCATTGAACGGGTACGACTTGGCTCACTGGAGCCGGAGCAGCTTGACGAACAAGCCATCCAACGGCTTAGCCAGCAAAAGAAACTTTGCCCTCAGTTTCATCTTTCCCTGCAGAGCGGCTGCGATTTAACGCTCAGGCGGATGAACCGCCACTACACGGCAGACGAGTACCGCACGATTGTACGGAATCTGCGCGCGGCGTTTGCGAACACTGCCATTACAACCGATATTATGGTCGGCTTTCCCGGCGAATCCAAGCAAGAATTTGCAGAGTCCCTTGCCTTTGAAAAAGAAATTGGTTTTGCAAAAGCCCATGTATTCATATACTCCAGACGCCCTGGGACACCGGCTGCGACGGCTCCAGACCAGGTTTCGCCCCAGGAAGCTGAAGAACGCAGCCACAGCATGATTGAAGCTGCAGCAGAAACGCGCCTTGCTTTTTTTAACACTCAGGTAGGGCTTCGGGAGCCGGTGCTGTTTGAGCGGGAATATAAGCCTGGTGTGTATGAAGGCTACACTGAAAACTATACGCCTGTGCATGCGGCATACAGCGAAAAAATCGGCGGAAAGATTCTGCCTGTAACCATTACGGCTGCCTACGACGATTACTGTGCTGGAAGAATCGAAGCCTCAGTTTAGCAGTTTCACAACGCTTTCAATCTCCTGCTTTGTCTGTGCCCCGGTCAAGTAATCGCAGGAATAAAACATAAATCCGCCGCACTTTTGTGCTCTTCCATACTGCACCTGGCTGGCAAGTATGGTTGATGACGTCTTCCAAGTCCCGCTGTCGGCGCTTGAGCCCGCTTTGTAGGCGGCAAGACCATAATAAAGCTTTATATTTTCGTTCTTTACAAGGGATTTCCATGTATTTGCCGCACGGTCAAACGGAAGCGTTGGATTTTGAAAGTTGTAGTAAAGCTGCGGGCAAATGTAATCAATGTATCCCCTGGCAGAGCACCATGTACAAACATCCGCGCCCATATTGCTGTCATTCTGCACATTTCCCTGCGGGGCAATGCCAAAAGGAACGCTGGGCTTTACCGTTTTGATTTCGCGGTACACCTGAGAAACCAGCAGATTAATATTTGCCTTGCGCCACTCACCCAGCGAAAGCGGTGTCCCGGTCTTACGTGCCGTTTCACAGTAGTTGCTGTAAGCGTTTTTGTCAAAGGCAGCATCTTGTGTCGGATAAAAATAATCGTCAAACTGAAGCCCGTCTACCTCATATTTGCGTACAATTTCCTGTGCACCGTCGGCTACAAGCTTCCGTACTTCGGCATATGCAGGATTGTAATAGATGCCGCCATTGAACGCAGCAACGTAGTCTGCTTTTGCCTTATTGCTGCGAAACTGATTACAGGGGCTGTTCACGGCAAGGACCGCCGGCGTTCCAGAAATTTGTATGCGAAGCGGATTAACCCAGGCATGGATTTTCATCCCTGCACGGTGCGTTTCCGTTACCATATCTTTCAGCGGGTCATAATGGGGGTCGTTTCCCTGCGTTCCGCTTACGACATGGCTCCACGGAAAATAGGCAGAAGGATATAGGGCATCTCCAAAGGGCCTTACCTGAACAATCAGCGTGTTCATGCCGCAGGATTTTGCCGTTTTTACGATTGCAGCAAATTTTTTTTGAAATGCCTGCTCACTCTTGTCCTGATCCCTGCTCATATTTAGGCTCATATACGGAACCCAAACCGCTCGCATTTCGGTTTTGCTTTCTGCTGATGTAGATGATGTGTTTTGCGTGGGCAGCACCTCTTCAGCAGGCAAAGCCGAATTGGAAGAATTTTTCGTATTTCGCACAGATGATGAATTCGCTGATATTTGCTGTGAACGGCTGCAATTCACCGCCATGGTAACAGCGATTACGACGGCAAGCATCCCAATGCAAATCATTATAATGTGGCGCCGGAGAATTCGAATAACCATTTTCCTCTTCCTTTCTCTTTCGGCTTTGCTTTTTACTTAGTCTTACAGGGGGGCATACGAATGTTCTTTTTCTTTGCTGTAACCAGCGATACCCGTGAAATTGGCTCACATCTCTGCAGGTCTTTTCCATGCTGCGGTGCAAATTGTATTCCAGCTGTCGTCACCTGCGTCAGCCAGCGCTTTCTGCTTTTCTTTCTGCCGCTTTTTCGGTTTGGAAAGCGTTACTTTATTTCATGCCCGAAGTGCGGAGCCGTTTATGAAATCAGCAAGGCGGAAGGCCGCAGGCTTGAAAAGGATTCTTCTGCAGAAGTCGACCCAGGCCAAATTTACCGCATGGTCGGCCGCACGGCGCGTTATTGCCCAAACTGCGGTGCCGAGGTTGCCCCAGGAAGCCATTTTTGCCCCCGCTGCGGCGGAAAACTATAAAAATTATCTCAAACAAATAATACGTCACCGAATAATTGTTTATGTCAGATGCTTCCGTGGAAAATTCTATTACGCAAAGTAAAATTTTGAAGCGCAGTGTTTATGGTTACCGTAACTTCCGACGCTTCCATAATCGCACCCTGCACATATTCAGTTTTGCAACCCAAGAAGGAGCAGCTTTAAGCTGCTCCTTCTTGGGTTGCAAAGTTTTCTTTAACAATTTGCTTAGAACCTGAAAAAGCGCCGATACATTCAAAAATGCATCGGCGCTTTGCAGTCCTTTAAGATTTAACGTTTTTTCTTCTTGGACTTTGACTTCTTTTTGCCGGAACTTTTCTTGCCGGAAGTATTCTTTGTGGCAGAAGAAGCAGCCGGTTTTGCTTCTGAACCTGTGGAAGAAGGAATGGTCGCTGCCGAAACAGTTTCTGCCTCTCTGGCTAAAGCTGTTTTTGCATTTGCCTGAGCCAGCATTTTCACTTTGTGGTTTTCCCACATTGCATAAAGCGGGCCAGCGATACAAATGGACGAATAACAGCCGCTTATAATACCGAACACCATTGGCAGCGCAAACGTAACAATGCTGGAAAGATGATAAAAACTACCAACTACAAGCACTGTTGCAACAGATGCAACGGTTGTGCCTACTGTAAACAGCGAGCGTACCAATGTTTGGTTAATACTCGTGTTGACCAAAACAGGGTATCCTGCTTTTAGTCCCATTAATTTACGGTTCTCACGAATACGGTCATAAACAACAATCGTATCATTCAGTGAGTAACCAAGGATTGTAAGAGCGACTGCAATAAAGTTGTCGTCTATTGGGAAACGGAAGAAAATAAATGCGAAGTAAACCATTATCACATCGTGCAGCAAGGCTATAATTGCAAAGATACCTGCTGCCATACCTCCGATTTTGCGGAACCGAAGGGCCACATAAATATCCAAAGCAATAAACGCGATTAAAATAGCAACCAGGCATTTTGCAAAGAAGGTTTGCCCCATTGTTGGGTTAACGGAACTGGTTTCAATGCTGGTAAAGCCTGCATTCGGATAAGCCTGCTTTAACGCATTTCTGACTGCCTTCTGATCAGTAGTGGAAAGCGCGTTTGTCCCAGAGAATGACAGCGTAATGTTATCCGCTGCACTGGCACCGGTTGACGTTTTGACGTTTTTATCAATAATAACGGAAACGTCACGATGCACAGCATCCTCTACAGCATGCTCAATCTGATTTGCATTTACTTCACCAGTGTACGAATATCTTTCAAGCGCACCGCCTGTAAAATCGATGCTCAGTTTTGTACCGAAAACAAAATTGCAGATTAAGCCAGCTACCATAATAAGAATGGAAATGCTAAAGTAAATCTTACGGTTTTCATAGAAACGGATTTTGAATGCTTTTCCAGGAACCGTACCGCCATACAGCCACGGATTGCGTGCAAAGCTGAATTGCGAAACGGCACGTGTCATTAAACGCGTTGCAAAAACACCAAAAATAAAGTTGCCAATGATGCCGATTAACAAGGTGTAGCCGAACGAATAGATGGAAGCAGTCAAAGATGGACCAAACCAGAAAGAAAGGATATTCTGCGGTCCAAATACCATCATGAGCAGCAGGGCAACAATAATCGTGGTAATATTGCCGTCGAAAATTGCCGCGAAGCTATGCTTATCGCCTTCGTTAATTGCGGTATCCAATGTCTTGCCGGTCCACAATTCTTCTCTGATACGAGTGTCGGTAATAATATTTGCATCGACGCCCATACCAATAGACAGAATCAAACCGGCTATACCGGGCAATGTTAGTGTATTACTGTTGATAAACGGGAAAAATCCGGAAACTGCCGCAAACGTAAGGCCAATCTGGCCAAGCAGAGAAATATCTGCAATCAAGCCAGGCAGGCGGAATGTGAGCAGCATAAATACTGCTATCAGAATAAATGCGATAATACCAGCAGTCTTCATGGCATTCAGGGATGATTTGCCAAGAGTTGGGCTGATGATATTAGACTCTGTAACATTCAGTTTAAACGGAAGGGCACCAGCATTTATCTTATTGGAAAGTGCAGAGGCGTCTGCGGCTTTAAAGCCCTTGGCACCGCCGTCAATCTGGCAATTACCGCCGGTAATTGCTTCCTGAACGGTCGGGTAAGAAATC
This sequence comes from Bacillota bacterium, assembly GCA_023417635.1. GTDB lineage: Bacteria > Bacillota > Clostridia > Oscillospirales > Acutalibacteraceae > Thermocaproicibacter. Next base: position 7,988 of record JAEZFF010000091.1, read on the forward strand.
ATTGTGTCATCCATCCAAATAGAAATAACTTTCCCAACCATTTTCTGTGTAGCCGCTGCAAACTTTGTTGTGCCCGCCGGGCTAAGTTTCAGCGAAACGATGTATGTGTTCTGGCCGGTAGTCTTGTTCTGCGTCATTTCAGGTTTCGCACTAACAATGTCGGAACCCTGCAGAATAATATTGGAAGCGGTTGTCCCTTTTGGAGTTTTATAAACAGGGTCGCCATTCGCTCCAGTAGACTGAGTCGTGTACTCCATGCCTTCACGGAACGTAACCTGCGCCGTTGCGGAAAGTTCCTCAATTGATTTCTGCGGATCAAAATTCTTTTCATCATTTTTCCACGGGAACCGCGCAATAATACGGTCATGGTTATAATCCGTGTAGACCTCATAATCGGTAATATTCTCACCGATCATACGTTGTTTAATGATAGATTCAGCGGAATCCATCTGAGTATGTGTTGCCTTCGTCGAAGTGGCTGGCGAAAAAGTAGCTTCAACACCGCCGTTGATGTCGATACCCCAGCGAATATCGTTGACACCTTTAACATAGGTAACTTTGTTATCCCCATTTTGCCCTTTAAATCCAAAAACAGAGGCATACGTAAAGAACAGGATGAGGAGGGCGACGATGAAGAAAACAGGTTTCTTAACTCGCTTCATGCGAAAATCCTCCAATGTTTGTGGTTTTCCACGAAAAAATCGCAGACTTAACAAAGCTTATTATATTGTTAAACAATCAAAAAGTCAATCGTTTCTTCCCGAGTTTCGCCAATTTCCGGGAAAAATACAGGGCGACAGTGGAATGTGGAAAAACACATTTCTCTGCCGCCCGAACAGTCATATCAGCAAGGGACTATCATTTTGAAAGCAGTTTTTCCACAGCTGCAAGCTGAACGCAGATGCAGAAAAGCTCCATCGCCTGTTCCAATTCCTCAGCAGAAGGGTATGTGGGTGCAACACGGATGTTGCTGTCCTGCGGATCTTTGCCGTACGGGAACGTAGCACCTGCACCCGTCAGCTTCACTCCACCCTCAGCGCACAAGGATACCACACGTTTCGCGCATCCCGGAAGAACATTTACGCTGACAAAATAGCCGCCTTTCGGGCTGGACCACTGAGCAACATTTTTCCCTGCAAGTTCTTTTTCCAGTTTTAATTCAACTGTGCGGAATTTGGGAGCAATCAGTTTCCGCTGCTTTACCATCTGCGCCTTCACACCGCTAAAGTCCTTTAAGAAATACAGGTGGCGAAGCTCATTCAGCTTGTCGGGGCTTATCATCTGAAAAGAATCGCGCTCCCGTATTTCGCGGTAATTCTCATCGCCGCAGGCCATGGCTGCAATGCCGGCACCTGGGAAAGTAATCTTGCTGGTAGACGCAAAGAAAAATACAGACTCCAGCGTACCAGCTTTCTTGCACTCGCTCCACAGACTCAGCAGCGGTTCTGTTGTTTCCGTCAGGTCGTGAACGCAGTAAGCATTATCCCAGAAAATGCGGAAATCCTTTGCTGCAGGCTTCAGCCCAGCAAAACGGCGCACTGTTTCATCGGAAAAAGTAATCCCCATTGGGTTCTCATATTTCGGCACGCACCAAATTCCTTTTACAGACGGATCTTTAACGTACTCTTCCACTACATCCATATCCGGACCTGCAGCAGTCATCGGAACCGTAACTAAGTCAAAGCCGAAATACTCGGTAATTTTGAAGTGACGGTCATAACCAGGCGATGGGCACAGAAATTTCAGATGCTGCTGCCTGCCCCATGGTTCGCACGCAGAAAAGCCATGCGTCATGCCGCAGGCAACCGTGTCAAACATCATGGTTAAGCTGGAATTTCCGCCAAGAATGACATGGTCGGAATCAACATCCATCATTTGTGCAAAAATACTGCGAAGCTCCGGCAGGCCTTCCGGCATACCATAGTTGCGGCAGTCCATTCCGGTTGAAGACTGAAAGTTTGATTTCGAATCTAAAATATTCAGAAGGCCATCGGAAAGGCGAAGTTGTTCTGGGCCCGGCTTGCCACGGGCCATATTCAGGGAAAGCTTCTTCGCCTGAAAAGCGTGATAAGCGTTTTCCAGTTCTTTTTTCTTCTTTTCAAGCTCTGTTTTGGGTAATGTCATAAAATCCAACGTGAGCATCTCCTTCAAGCAAATTGCAGAATCACTCGCAAACTAATTCATATTTTAACGTTTATGCCTTAAAATTGCAAGTATAAATTTGCATTTGTGCAATTTTGTTTGAAATTTCATTCATTCAGTATAAAAAAGCAGCTGCTTGCGCAACTGCTTCTGCTCTATAGTTTGACCATCTTGAAGCCAGAATTAAAATTCTGCGGAACCCACTGTGCGAGGGAACGGGAGTACATCCCGGATATTTGAAATGCCCGTAAGGTACATAACAAGGCGTTCAAATCCAAGGCCAAAACCTGCATGCTGTGTCCCACCATAGCGCCGCAGGTCAAGGTACCAGCGGTAATTCTCCTCGTTCATACCAAGTTCGCGAATGCGGGCCTGCAGCAGATCAAGACGTTCTTCACGCTGACTGCCGCCAATAATTTCCCCAATACCCGGTACAAGGCAGTCAACTGCAGCAACTGTTTTACCATCGTCGTTCTGACGCATATAAAAAGCCTTGATTTCTTTTGGATAATCGGTGACGAAAACCGGGCATCCATAAACCTGTTCCGTCAGAAATCTTTCATGCTCAGTCTGCAGGTCGGTTCCCCAGGAGACCGGGTACTCAAATTTACTGTTGCTCTTTTCCAATATCTTTACTGCGTCGGTGTAGGTAACGCGGGCAAATTCAGAGTTAGCAACATGATTCAAGCGTTCCAGCAAACCTTTGTCCACAAAACGATTCAAGAAATCCAAATCATCCGGGCAGCGTTTCATCACATATCGGATAACATATTTTATCATGTCTTCCGCAAGAGCCATGTCGTCATTCAGGTCAGCAAAAGCAATTTCCGGCTCAATCATCCAAAACTCAGCCGCATGGCGCTGTGTATTGGAATTTTCTGCACGGAACGTTGGCCCAAACGTATAAACGCGGCCATAAGCCATTGCCATGCATTCTGCCTCAAGCTGACCGGAAACCGTAAGCGATGTGTGTTTACCAAAGAAATCCTGCGTGAAGTCCACCTTTCCCTCTTCCGTCTTTGGTAAATTGCTGAGATCGAAGGAAGTTACGGTAAACATTTCACCGGCACCTTCGCAGTCGCTGCCGGTAATCAGCGGAGTATTCACATACACAAAATCGCGTTCCTGAAAAAAGCGATGAATGGCATACGCCGCTGCGGAACGGACACGGAAAGCCGCGCCGAAAAGGTTTGTGCGAGCACGCAGATGAGCGACTGTACGCAGATATTCCGGCGAATGACGCTTTTTCTGAAGCGGATAGTCCGGAGTAGACTCCCCCTCCAGCCGAATCGACTCCGCATGGATTTCAAGCGGCTGTTTTGCCTGTGGCGTCGCAAGCACGCTGCCAGAAACAACAACGGAAGCGCCCACATTCATCTTTGCTGCTTCTTTATAATTATCAATTTTGCCTTCTTCAAAGACGATTTGAACACCCTTGAAGCAACTGCCGTCATTCAGGTCAATAAAGCCAAATGCTTTCGAAGCGCGTACAGAACGAATCCAGCCGCACACTGTCACTGATTTTCCGTCGTACTCGCTTAATTTTTGATACAGATCCGCAATTAAAACACGTTTCAAATTCTCATCCTCCAAAATAGGAATTACTATTATTTTACATGTGAATATCTTACCGCACTCAAGCGTAATTTGCAAGCAGAAACACTATTTTTCACAAAAAATCAAAATTTGTCGCATTAGGGCTTGATTTTTTCCGAATCCTTAGGTATAATAAAAAAGCTGTCCGGAATACCGGAAGCGTTT
>JAEZFF010000050.1 GCA_023417635.1 Bacillota bacterium
ACAAATCAGACCCTTCGGTATTTTATCTTTATGCCGACAGTTCGCGTATGACAAAAGAAGTTGATCCATACGCGCGGCAGATGATGATTTCACAGGGAACATTTCTTGAATATGTTGCCGCAGCGGGCGAAGAAAAAGGCTATTACGCTGACATTCGGCTTTTTCCAGACGGCACATACGATGAAGCCCATTTTACAAAGAGCATGGATGCAAAACCAATCGCGAAAATCACGCTTACAAAGGTACAGCCCAAGAGCAGCGCGCTTTATAACGTCTGTTTCCTGCCGGATACCAACCGGGATGCCTACCAAACGGAAAAACTGACGGATTCGCAGGTCTCGGTTCTCGAATCGCTTTCCTCCGCGAAAGGCGTTTCGGTTCAGCTGTATCAGGACCAGAAAAACCTCAGCAATATCGGGAAGTTTGCTTTACAAAGTGCAGCGATTGAGGCGGGTACCGCCCGAGTAATGGACGAATCCAATGTTATATTCCGGGCAAACGAATATCAGAAAAACAAATACCGCTACGGCTATTCCGTGGAAGGGCAGGGAACTTCCGGCTTTATGAAGAATATTTTGCAGGGGCTGGTTACAATGTTTCCATCTATGAACACCGGAAAAGCGGCATCGCAAAATTTCATTGGCGCTACCAAAACATCCGTTGACCATACTCCGGCGTATGCAATGCTTATTTCGGCAGGAAATAGCCGACTGGAGCAGGTCGAAAGCGGAATGCTTTACAGCAAACTGGTATTGACTGGGCACACGCTGGGGCTGGCAATGCAGCCTTTGAGCCAGGTTTTGGAGGAGTACCCCGAGATGAAATCTCCCTATACCGAATTTAAAAAGGCCTATGCACCGGATGGCGGTACGGTACAGATGCTTTTCCGCGTCGGCGTTGCTACAAAAAGTGTCCCGCTGAGTATGCGGCGTGATGTGCAAAGCCTAATAAAGGACTGATTATACAGACTGTATTGAGTGATCAAAAGGAGCACAATTCATGAAGACAAATAGAGTCAGGGTGATTCCCTATAATGAGCAATGGCCGAAAGAATTTGAAAAAATCAAAATGGGAATTTCCACCGTATTAGGCCCGCTGGCAGTATCGATTGAGCATGTTGGAAGCACTTCTGTAAAAGGGCTGTGGGCAAAACCGATTATCGATATTGATGTTGTAATTCCAGACAGTACAGTTTTACCTCAAGTGGTTGCTAAGCTTGAAAATATTGGCTACCATGATGAAGGCAACCTTGGTATTGAGGGGCGCGAAGCATTTTGCTATGAAAATAAACCGGAACTGATGCTCCATCATCTCTATGTTTGCCCTGCGGATTCTAAAGAATTAAAGCGGCATCTTATTTTCCGAAATTACCTGCGTACGCATCCTGATGCTGTTCAGGAGTACAGCCAGGTCAAGCGCGAAGGGGCCGCATTGTTCCCAGAAGATATTGATGCGTATCTTGAATATAAAAGCCCGGTTATTGAAAAAATATATTGCTGCTGCGGGCTATAGCGGAAATAGAAAAAATGCTTTTATCCGGGTAGCTTTATAAAAGCCGATGAGCAAAATCGTTAAATTGGATGGCTCTGTTTTTGTGTAACAAAAAAGGCTGTCGATTTTAAATCGACGGCCTGATGTTTTACCTGTATTAGTGTGGGGTTGAGGAATGCAAAGAATATTAGACTTTTTGCATTTTTAGAATCAACAGATACAATGCGTAAAGGGCAGCCGACAAAACAATACAGGATATAATCTGTACAATAACCAACGGATTAAATATAATCATAGAGAAAAACCATACAAGCGCAGAGCGGAGTACGGGTATCGGTGTAAAGACACTAATGACAGCGACGAGTACCACGTCGGTAATCCAGCCAAACCGAAAAGTCTGCAGAGCGGTGAGTGTGTTGATGAATATCTCAAACACAAGGATGAAGAAAAACTGTTGGAAAAAGGCCACAACGATACCATGAGAAAACCACCCAAAAGCCTGAACCAGATTGATATCGCTTCCATAGGCGCTGAATGTGTTTTTCGTGAAGATGTACAATAGGATGTCAACGAGAGAAACAGCGGCTGCAATAATAATATAATTGAAAAGAGCGCCCCAATAGAAATCAATTTTTTTCCCGTTAAGGTGCATTATTTTCTTAAAGTTGATGGCCGGGATAAAAATCGGTGCAAAAATAGCGGCGGCATAGGCATAATTGCCCGGATCAACAATTCCGCTGGAAACGTTTACCTGCGCCACAATCAGGATGAGATTCGTGATGCCGACCAACAGCAGACAGCCCGTAATAATATTAGTTGACCGCAGATGCCTGAAGTTTATTTTTGATATAGCCCATGCCTTATTAAAGTTGACGTTCATTTGTATTCCCCCCAACCATATTAATAAAAAATTCCTGCAAGCCAAGTGGCTGTATTGTGAAGTTACTTGGCACTTCAATGCGCTTGTCATAAATAAAGGCCGTGGTGAAACCGCCGACCGATTTTTGCCCAATGACATGAAGGCCGCTTATCACGGACGCTAATTCTTTGGTCATTCCGGTAATGGAATATGCTTTTTCATCAATATGATTTACTGTAGACTGAAAAAGAATTTTTCCATGGTCAATAATAACTAATTCCTCGGCACTTTTTGCAATTTCATCAATCAGATGTGTGGAAACAATGATGAGCCTGGGATGATTTTGGAAGCTGTCGGACAGCAACTCGTAGAATTGGCTGCGCGTAATTGCATCAAAACCTAATACGGGTTCATCCAAAATCACAACTTTTGAATTGCTGGCAAGGCTGATGAGCGTTGTAACCATAGTCTTCATACCGAAAGAAAGCTGATTGTATTTTTTCTTTTTATTCAGCTGAAACTTTTGAAGCATCTTCTGTGCGAAGTCCATATCAAAATTGTCGTCAAGCTCTTTGGCAGTTTGGATCAGCCTTTCAACTTTTACATTAAACTGTGAAGCGCTGCTTGCAATGAAATTAACGCATTCTGGCATATTCAGCGAGTTTACGGGCTTCCCGTCAACTTCGACTTTCCCTTCGCTTGCGTTAAGTTGCCCGGCAATCAGTTTCAGCAGGGTCGTTTTTCCTGCGCCATTACGGCCGAGCAGACAATATATTTTGTTTGCTTTCAAATTAAGTGTTACCTTGTTAAGCGCCAGTGTATGCTGGTAATATTTCGTAACCTTTTCAAAGTGAACCATTGCTCTTCCCCCTTATAATCTGAATTAGCTCATCCGCAGTGATGCCAAGCTTTTTGGCTTCATCCCTAAAAGCCGGGACAGTTTCACCCAAAAAAACTTCTTTTCGCTGCGAAAGAATTCTTTCTCTTGCGCCGTTGGCAACACACATACCAATTCCTCTTCTCTTGTATAAAATGCCTTCATTCGCCAAATTACTGACAGCCTTCACTGATGTTGTCGGATTTACCGACAGCAGTTTGGAAATCTGAGTAGTAGAGATAATGATGTCATCTGTTTTGTATACGCCGGATAAAATATTATCCTCAATCATATCCATGATTTTTATAAAAATCGGCTTATCATTTATCAAATTTCCCGTGACCTCCTTCATCAATGATATTGGGTTAATGATTTAACTCACTAACTAGACTATAGCACAGTCATTTTTCGATGTCAACCATATTTTGCTATTTCAGTCGAGGCAAATTGTTAAAAACTTTTATGCGAAAAGGAAAGCTCTGCAGCCCGCACAAAGTTATAAAAGCCCGAAAAACCAGTCAGACACCGGCTTTTCGGGCTTCTTTTTACCATAAATTACGTTTGAATATTTGTTACAAATTTGTTACTATTATGGTACCAAAGGAAGAAGCACCCATACATTTACGAGCAAAGGAGATTTTATGTGGAAATTTAAACGCCTGGTTACGATTGCACTGGCTGTCCTTTCAGTCGGAATCTTTACCGTTCCTGCGTCAGCAGCAAGCTCAACCCCGGGACTTGTAAGCGTTAGTACGACCCTGAACGTACGTTCGGCAGGGAATACGTCGGCCCGCATAGTTGGCACGCTGAAGGGCGGGGCGCATGTCAGCATCCTCAGCACGGCAAACGGATGGGACCAGATTTCATACAACGGCAAAGCCGCGTGGATTTCTGGAAAATATGTTCTCACGGGGAAAGTAACAACGGTTGTTTCCGCCGCGGAAAGTCAGCTGGGGGTACCTTATAAGTACGGGGGAGCGACTCCTTACAGCGCTTTTGACTGCTCCGGCCTTACGATGTACGCATATGGCAAAGCGGGAATCAGCCTTCCGCATTCCGCAGCACAGCAGGCCAAGTATGGCTGGGCTGTCAGCCGGTACGCCCTGCGCCCGGGCGACCTTGTGTTTTTCGACACCAGCGGAAAAGGCACAATCACCCACTGCGGCATTTATCTCGGAAGCAACGTGTTT
>JAEZFF010000075.1 GCA_023417635.1 Bacillota bacterium
CCCGGGAGTATCACAACAAAGGGCGGTGCTAAACTAAAATTGGGAAATACAGTTTCCCTTGCTGCCTGTAACTGCTCAAGCGGAAAATAAGGAGTTCGGTCAGAACAATCCCATACACTGCAGGAAGGAAAACTCTTGCACCAAAAGAGAATCGAATCCATAAAACTGTTGGCATCTGCCAAATGCCTCTCTTTAATCAAGAAGAATCCTCGCCGGCATTCATCGTAATCACAACTACAGATGCCTCAGACAATGTGGATATTCTCAGCATATTTGCTAAGCTAAAAAAACAAGTGAAGTACACTCTTACGCAAAGAGTACAGCGGGAAATTCTTCTTGCATCTTGAATAATGATGAGTCGCTCTGGCTGGGACCTTTGGATAATTCAACCGATAGGACGATTAACACAGTTCTGTACTCAGTCGAAACCATTGTAATCCTCATTATAACACGCTTCTGTACTCAGTCGGGGCCATTGTAATCTTTTTTACAATTTCTTCAACATTTTCTTGAATAAGCGAACACGTCATTTCGGGATTCTCTCGTCGGTGGGAGCCAATCCAAAGCGACTGCGCCATTCGGTACTGTTTGAGGTGGGTTGTATCGGTGCGGTCGGCATTCCGATTGGAATACTCGTTGGAATAGGCGGCACTGTGCTTGTGGGTTCGCGTGGTCACCCAAAGCTTTTGTTCCCCCATTAACACACCCTGACACTGTCCATCCCAGCGCTTTTCAGCGCAGCGGTGGTCAGCCTGGTTACGATTCTAATCTCGGCTGATATTCCAGCCCGCAAAGCTGCCAAGATGCCCTTGATGGAATATATTCTCCAAACGAACAAAGTCACATAAAGCCTATAAAAATAGCATGAATTCCTTGTTTAGGAATTCATGCTATTTATTACATGGTGGAGATGAAGGCGCGAAATCCAAACGCGTTTGCTTCATCAATGGATTGCTGGTGCTGCTTATGGCCTTACAAAAGACTTGATACACTTTGGATAATAGACAAGAGCAGGACCCCGGACTGATTAAATTATTTATTGCGCTGGCCCGGGGCCTTTGTTTATAAGAAAGCGAGACCAGTTTCGATGATCTCATATGAACACCCAGCATCAGTACGGATGCTAGGTGTTCTTTGCCGGCTAAAATGTTACGTTTGCGCCCTGTGCGTGGGGGCTTTGCTGAAAAACATTTATGCAATGCTGAGCTTTCATAAGATCAAGTGTTCACTGCGTTTAGTATTCTAATTTTAGTGTTAACCGCAGCGTTTTTTCGGGCTTTCATCTGTGAATCTTTCCCAGAACGATCTGATAAAAGTTGACATTACTTTTTGAAAAGTGTAATATGTATAATTGCATAATATATAGGATTTTTTGCTATGTTATGTGGTTATATCAGCTGCTTTGCATGAAGCTGGCACATTTAATTCATTTTTGGGTTGCTGGCGGAAGAGGTTTGGCAGAATAACCCGGTTACGATGCTGCAAGATTTTTACACGGATATTTGCCAGCTCATGGAGCGGGGAAAAATTATCGCTCCTGAACTGGAAATTTATTAAAAGGTGGTAAATTTTCATGAAAATTTTATTAACCGGTTTTGACCCGTTCGGAGGGGACAAGGTCAACCCAGCGTATGAAGCTGTAAAGCTTCTGCCGAAGAACATTGCAGGTGCAGATATCGTTACAATCGAAATTCCCACCGTCTATCAGAAAAGCGGTGAAGCTGTGGAAAAGGGAATTCGGCAATATCAGCCTGACGTGGTTATTTGCATCGGTCAAGCCGGCGGGCGCTCAGGCATAACAGTGGAGATGGTTGCTGTCAACATAGCAGATTTCAGAATTGCGGATAACGAGGGGAATCAACCTCTGAACCAATCTATTTTGGAAGACGGCGAAAACGCGTACTTTGCCACAGTTCCGGTGAAGGCCATGGTGGCGAACATTAAAAAGCACGGGATTCCCGCGCGGATTTCCTATACAGCCGGAACCTTTGTTTGCAATGACGTCATGTACGAGCTGCTTTACATGATTTCTAAAAAATATCCGAAGATCAAGGGCGGATTTATTCATGTGCCATTTGCCCCAGAGCAGGTGCTGGAGCGCCCCGATGGCACAGCCAGCATGCCGGTGGAAACCGCTGCGAAAGCGCTGGAATATGCTGTTGAGGCAGTTGTGCAGGAAGAAAGCAAGTAGGCAAGGGCTGTCCGGACTTGCCGTCCCCAAAATGCAGAAACGGCGAGCAGGACTCTGTCTGAACGGTTTGCAACGCTAAAGTGGTAACCTGTTTATGCAGATAGAGTGAGCTATATTATGAAAATGAGGGATAGAGAATGGAACTTATCAAACTATTAGGGATTGTGATTGTGATTGTTGGCTTTGCCATCAAACTTGACCCAATTCTGATTGTCGTTTTGGCTTCGGTCGTTACAGCGCTGGTTGGCGGACTCGGGGTCGATGGAATGCTAAGCACATTAGGGACCAGCTTTGTGTCGAATCGCAGTATGGCAATTTTTATACTGATTATGATCGTTGTCGGAACACTGGAACGGAACGGAATGAAGGAAGCGGCAACTAAATTGATCAGCAAGGTTACAAGCGCAACCGCCGGTACCGTTATCGGCGCTTATGGTGTGATGCGCTCCTTCTTTGCTGCCTTTAATATCAGCTTCGGCGGTGTGGCTGGATTCGTGCGGCCGATCATTATGCCGATGGCCGTTGGTACGGTAGAATCTTCCGGCAAAAAAATTGATAAGAATTATGAGGAGAAAATTAAAGGAATGGCTTCCGGTATGGAGAACGTGGCATGGTTCTTTTTCCAAGTTCTGTTCGTCGGTGGACCGGGCGCCCTGCTGGTACAGTCTTCGTTGAAGTCGCTTGGTTATCAGGTGGATTTGCTTGGTTTAGCGAAGGTGGAGATCCCGGTGGCTGTATTCGCTCTGATTGTGGCAATTGTTTATTACTATCTTGTGGATCGGAGATATTTAAAAAATCACCACAATGGTATTGCAGTCGACAGCACTCAGGTTTCTTCAAATGAGGCTTTGTCTGAAGATAACATTGTAAGGAAATAAAGAGGAGGACGTCCTTTATGTCGTTTTTTATGGATCCCAATGTTTTGTTGGGACAGAAATTATTGGAAATTATTTATATCATCATTGGTTTGATTTGCTTTTACACAGCAGCGAAAAACGCAAAAGACCCGAAGAATCCGTCCCGTCTGGGAACTTCCGTTTTCTGGGGCCTTTTGGGCATTGTAATGGCTTTCGGCAGATGGATTCCGGCTACGGTCAACGGTGTCCTTGTCCTTGCTATGACAATCCCGGCCATTTTCAAAAGAGTGAAAATAGGCGGGCAGAACATTCCAAGCGTGGAATCAACCCGGAAAAAATTTGAACAAATTGGCATGAAAATTTTTATTCCGGCCCTTTCCATGGGTGTGTTCGCCATTTTTTTCGCTGTCTTTCTGCCAAAGATTGGTGCCATTGTCGGTATTGGTGTCGGCGTGATTGTGTCAGTCATCCTACTGATGACCTATTCGAAGGATAATACCCCGAAGGTCTTTCTGCAGGATTCTGAGCGCCTTCTTTCTGCAGTCGGGCCTCTCAGCATGCTTCCCATGCTGCTTGCCAGTCTCGGCGCCATTTTCACAGCGGCGGGTGTCGGAAAAGTCATTGCTGGTATGGCTGGCAACGTTATTCCAAAGGGAAATGTCAATGCCGGCATTGTTGTCTTTGCTGTCGGTATGATGTTGTTCACAATGATTATGGGCAATGCGTTTGCTGCTATTACGGTTCTTACCGTCGGGATTGGGGCACCGTTTGTTCTGGCGTTTGGCGCAGACCCCACGCTGATTGGAATGACTGCGCTTACATGCGGTTACTGCGGCACACTGTGCACGCCGATGGCAGCCAATTTCAACGTGGTTCCAGTTGCCCTGCTGAACATGAAGGACCGGTTCGGTGTCATCAAAAATCAGGTCGTGATTGCCTTGATCATGCTGGTGTTCCAGATTGGATATATGATTCTGATGAAATAATTTTGTACCGGCAAAGGCAAGAAAGTTCGGTTGCCTTTTCCCGTGAGTAACATGCTCCCTTTATGGTAGACAGTGAAAGAGAAAACACTGTTGAACATGAAGGGAGTATTGCTATGTCAAGGAAAGGCAAAATGTGATGATAGCTAAAAAGGCAAGCATTATACGAGAATATATGGCAGAAAATATCCAGCTGAAGTTTATATTACTTATGCAGTTTGCAGAAAAAAGTGTGGAGCTCGTGAGTTTATCATTGAAGGGCAATCCGACATATGTGAACACTGCGGCCATTATATGAATCATATATTAGCAAGAAAGTATATTTTGGCGCAAGGACTAAAGATGAAATTGATCCAACGTGAGCGCTCGATAGAGTAAGCGCAGCCACTACCACTATAAAATCAGAAAGAAATATTATGAAAATAGCACAAATTCCAAGTAAAGGAATAAGTGCTATTTATTATATGGTGGAGATGATGGGAGTCGAACCCATGTCCGAAAGTAATTTGCCAAGGCTTTCTACGAGCGTAGCCTATGTTTTAAAATTTCCTCAGCGAAACGCCCACAGGCAGGCTTTTTGCTTTGGTAGCC
>JAEZFF010000093.1 GCA_023417635.1 Bacillota bacterium
GTGTTAAGTATGACCAATCAGCAGAAATTTGAGATTATTAAGGCTTTCGCTTATGGCGAAACACCGGAACAAATAGCAGCAGCGGAAGGAATCTCCCCAGCGGAAGCACAGCAGATGCAGCAGAGCTGCGCGGGGGATATTGCAGAAGAACGTGAAATGCTGAGAAAGGCGGGGTATCTCGATGGCTGAAAATTGGATTGACGTTTCGGCGCACAACGGCGCGATTGACTGGCCGCGCGTGAAAGCATCTGGTGTTGATGGTGTAGTATTCCGTGTCGGGTATGGCGACGATGTTTCCCAGCAGGATATACGGTTTGCAGCGAATGTCAACGGTGCGCGGGCTGCCGGGCTGAAAGTTGCCGTTTACTGGTTCCATTATGCGGATTCCGTCGCCGATATGCTGAAAGAGTGGGAAGCTTGCCGCGCTATCATTGGCCCTTATAAGGGCCAGATTGAGTTCGTCGCGTCGGATTACGAGTATGACAGCTACAACTACTATTGCAGAGTCCACGGTACAGCGCCGTCAAATGAGCTGATAAATCAGATGGTGATGGCTTTCCGCGGTGCTGCAAAAGCAAACGGCTGGAAAACAGCAATTTACACCAACAACGATTACCGCCGCAACATCTTTACGCTGCAGACCTTGTCTGCATTCGACCTGCTCTGGTTGGCGTATTATTCAGGTGCATCGACTGTGCCATGCAAGATGCAGCAGACAGGCAGTACGGGCCATGTGCCGGGCATCAGCGGAAACGTCGATATGGATGTGGCATTTACCAGCTTTGGGACTGTCACGGCTCCCGCCGTTCCTTCGCCGCACGTCGCTGCATTCTATCGAGTGCGCGCTGATGGCCGCTGGTTGCCGGAAGTGCAGGACACGACCGACTTTGCCGGTATTGCCGGAATACCGATTACCGGCATTGCGATGCGGGTGTCGGCAGGGACAATAAAGTACCGCGCCCACATAAAAGGTGCAGGCTGGCTGCCATGGGTAACCGGATGCGACATCAATAACCCGAACGGCTATGCGGGCGACGGGCGTGAAATTGACGCTGTGCAGGCCATTTATTACACACCAGAAGCACTGAAACCGTCCAAGTGTGCAAAATATCGCATTGCACCAGTTGGCGGCGGATATTATGGCTGGCAGCTCGATAATCAGACTACAGGCGGGCAGGACGGCTATGCGGGGACGTTTGGTAAAACTATCGACCACCTGCAGGTGTGTATTGAGTGAGGAGGTGGTGAATGTGACCGATACCGAGAGGACGGCACAGGAAGCGCTTGACAGCGCTAAATCAGCCCATCATCGCATCGACGGGCTGGAGGAAGAAGTAAAAGACATCCACACGCTGGCAGAAACCATGGCGGGAATGCAAAAAGAAATGGCCGGCATGAAGGACGATGTTGGAGAGATTAAAGCAAGCGTTGCAACCATAACAGGAAAGCCCGGCCAAATGTGGAATCGTCTTATCTATTCCATTATTACAGCGCTTGGCAGCGGCCTCATTGGCGCGCTGCTTGCGCTAATATTAAAATAGCCGGTAAACCCGGCGGAAAGAAGAATACTTATGGATCATAACATGATGGTTTTCATTATTGTCTTTGGCGCGTGTATACTGATTGCTGGCGGTGCATACCTTGGAAACTTCCTCAGTAAAAAGAAAATCAACGTTTCCAAAGTGGAGGGAAAGGCGGTATCGGCTGCAAACGCTGCACAGGCTTTCGCCCTCGCAATCGCTCCCTTCCTGCCCGCCAAATACGGCAGCATTTTGAGCAAGTTGGCTATCGCCTCCTATAAAGGTGTGAACACCGCAGAAGCATTGTGGAAAGCCTCTGTGTTGCCAGAGGACAAGCGCAAGGCTACAGCCACAAGCTTAATTCAGTCGGAGCTTCAGCAGTCCGGAATTGCAATCGACGATGAGGTAAATAAACTTATCAGCGTGTCGGTTGACCTCATGTGCCGGTTTATGCCGAAGAGTCACACTGCATCGGCAGTTTCTACACCACAGGCGGCTACTGAGAGTGGGACGGTCGCGCCGAACACCAACGGCGCGGCATAAAAGACCCCATGGCAGACATAACTGAGCCCCGTTACTTTCTAAGGCAGAGAGTAGCGGGGCTTTTTTGTATGAACTATAGAAATAAACCAAAAATAGGTTAATTAATTTTACAAATACAAGTTGACTTTTTATACAAAGCATGGTATAATGCAAGAGGTGAAGGAAGTGATCTGATGATTAGAGTGGCGAGCAAAAGCTAGTGACTATGTTTTTATAGATAAGGAGGAAAATAATGATTACGGCGTTTGGAAAGGAACTAAGAAAGATTCGAATCGATAGCAATGAAGTATTGAGAGATATGGCTCAGAAATTAGGCGTTTCATCATCTTTTTTGTCAGCTGTCGAAGTCGGAAGAAAAAATGTTCCTAATGGCTGGTGCGAAAAAATAGCCTCCGAATATAACTTAAATGATGAGCAGTTAGCCTTATTGCAAAAGCTTGCTGAACAATCAATTAATACCGTTAAATTGAACTTGCAACAGGCCAATGAAGTACACAGAAATGTGGCTCTTGTTTTTGCACGCGATTTTGGGTCAATTTCAGATGAAACCGCGAAAAAAATCATCAATCTTGTAAACCATTCCGGCGGTAAAGTAGGGGAGTGATAAAAATGTCTCAGTACGTGTCAAAGCCTTTGTCTCGTGAAGACATTCGCAAGTATTCGTGTGGGATACGAAAGATTTTGCATCTAGAAAATTGTCTCAGGTTTCCAATTGTTGAATTTTTCGAGGTTATGCCTGAGTGGTTCGCGCAAAGCAACTTTTATACCGAAATTGTTGAAGACACTGAAATGCCCCCCAACATTCACGCGGAATACGACTTGCGGACAAACAGCATCAGAATCAAAAACTCAGTTTACGAAGGAGCCTGTGCAGGATCAGGCCGTGACCGGATGACGATGGCTCACGAAATAGGACACTTTCTAATTATTCGTCAAAATGGCGTACAACTATGTAGGTCTTTTTCAGAACAAGTTCCAACTTTTCAAGACCCTGAGTGGCAGGCAAAGTGCTTTGCAGGAGAGCTGTTAATTCCAGCTCATCTTGTCCACGGGATGCCTTCTGCAAAAATCGCAGAAGAGTGTGGCGTATCGCTTGATGCGGCAATTTATCAATTGGGTAAAATAAAATGAAAACGGTAGCTTTACGACAGCCACCGTTTCTCATAAAGGGATCTCAGACCGATGAACACCCGCCTTGCGAAGTCCATAAGCCTTTGAAATATTACAAGCTAATAATACCACAGGAATTATGGAAATTCAATAGGAAATTGTCGGCCGGAAGGGAAGGCAGTTTCTCATGAAAAAGAAACAGAAAACCAAAAAGCAAAATCCTACATATATTTTTCGTGCATCCATTACGGTGAACGGCCGTAAAATCTACGCGAAAGAGTATGGCAAAAGGGCGTTCAGAATCCCAGTAAATATGCTAGGAATCTGACAAGGACTGGCCGTATCGGATTGATTTCCGGCGCGGCCTTATTTTTTTGCCTTTCTTTTAATTTCCGCTAAAATATTATTATGCCGAAAGGTAAATATTTTAAAGGAAGTATTGAGAATGGATAAGGAATTGAAAGAAATGCTCACATGGATTAACGAGAACCTGAAAGCAATGATTAGGAATCAGAATTTTCTATGTTTGCAGGTAATGGAGTTCGAAAAGAAGCTGCAGGAGCAAGAGGACAAGAAATAATGCATATCCCCGCTGGCCGATTGGCTGGCGGGGAAGAAAGCTCCAAATAGGCCGTAAGAACCAAATAAGAACCAAAACGCATTGAAACGGAGAAATAAAAATCCCGGAAACCAGCATTCATGCGGCTTCCGGGATTTTATGTTATGGCGGAGAGGACGTGACTCGAACACGCAACACCTTGCGGTGCACTACATTTCCAATGTAGCTCCTTACCAATTAGAATACCTCTCCAAACTGGTAAACGCTTCCGGTATTCCGGACAGCTTTTTTATTATACCTAAGGATTCGGAAAAAATCAAGCCCTAATGCGACAAATTTTGATTTTTTGTGAAAAATAGTGTTTCTGCTTGCAAATTACGCTTGAGT
>JAEZFF010000109.1 GCA_023417635.1 Bacillota bacterium
TTATAATGCTCTGTGTGGAGGGGACACAGTGCGAAGTCGAAGCTGATTGTCACAGCCGATGATCCTGACGGAATATATTTGGGTTTCCGGCCCGTTTCAAGACGGAAGATTGCAAAAGAAAACGGACCTGCAACTTAGGCGTAAATGCATAAGTACAATATGTTTCATACAAATTACAAACAAATAGCCAGAAATATCAGTAACCATGCGGAATTACATTTTCTTGGTAAGGACGAGGTCACGCGTTCGAATCGCGTTAGCAGCTCCAAAGGTTTAGAATCCTTGTGGATTCTAAACCTTTTTTGTAGTTTAAAAGTTTTTGGTTATCCCGTGAGTTTTTAAATAATAAAAAAGTGTGCCTCGAAAGGCACACTAAAATCGTAAAATTTTTGATTTTATCTTCTGTTCTTTGCAAAGCAATCGCTGCAATATACCGGGCGATCATCTCTCGGCTGAAAAGGAACCTTGCATGGTTTACCGCAAGAAGCACAAACAGCATCAAACATCTGGCGGTTTCCACCGGATCTGCCATTCGCATTTTTCCTCGCATCGCGGCAAGACTTGCAGCGTTGTGGCTCATTTGTAAAGCCTTTTTCAGCAAAAAACTCCTGCTCGCTGGCAGTAAACACAAATTCTTGGCCGCAATCCTTGCAAACCAAAGTCTTATCAGTGTACATTATCATACCTCAAAATATAAAATTATGCCTAACTAATGGCATAATGCTTACTATACGCTGAATATGACAGAATGTCAATCTTTTTATTTGAGCAAACTAAGGGAAAATCCCTTTTCGGTCAGAATTGGGTTTTGAACAAGCTATATTTTTCTCGGCATGGCTAATAATTCTCGATCCACATAGACTGTTCTATCTTTTTTTGTTTTCACAGCCCATTTAACAAGCGATATTTCCGAGTTCACGATTTCGATGCAGGTGATGCAATCAGGATGAACGCAACTGCCAACATTAAAATATTGAACTCCGTTTTTACTTGGGCATGTCGGCCTATGAGTATGCCCTGCAATGACAGTTTGTTTGTTCACTGAAGCCCATTCAATAATTTTTCTTTCGACTTTCTTTTTCTTCTCATAATTTTTTGCGGCGCTGGTTGGATCTTTGACGCCAAAAAATTCTAACCGCCTCCAGACATATCTTGTTAGAAATCTGCCGACCTTCCAAAAAATATCGCTTATGAGATCCCCTTGGTGGCCATGCACCAAAAACAGTTTTTTCTGCGTTTCGGTGCTTCTCAGTATGAGTCCTTCATGGACGGTGATACCTTTAAAAAGGCTCTCATATTTGTCTGTACGGCGATTGTAGTACTTTCCTAAGTATTTTTCAGTGAAGCAAGGAAACTTTTTTACAATATCATGATTGCCAAAAATCATGTAGAAACGGTTTTCCATATAGAACTTATGAAGCAATTCGAAAATATCACTGTAAATGTTACAGATTTCTGAAAAACTTCGATTTTTCCATAACTCTTCGCTGTCGCCCAAATCAATATACGTAAAGCCATTTTCATAATAATATTTTATTGCACAGTAATATAAATTTTGATTATGGCTGAAGTCATCGACCCAGCTGCCATCACCTTTATGGCAATCACTGATAAGGACTATTTTTGAAGAACTGTCGAAAGATATTTCCATAGAGGTTTTGAAAATTTCACTTAAGCGGCTGAATGTAGAAAATGCAGTCATTTTTCATTATCCTTGTTCACATTATCTGTTCCTTGTATATTTTGTCCGACTGCCTGGGTGGTATACCGTGTAAGTAAAATTTGCTAAAGGGTGCTCGAGAATTTTACGGTGGTACTTTCCGAATTCACAAATAAGAGAAGAGGCACACCGGAAACCAGTCCGATGTGCCTTAATTCATATGTTGAGAACTATATGGGATTACGGCAAGGCCGTATGTCCACTCTATGTCCAATTAAATATAGCTTCTGTGAACGTTTCGTATATTTCTAAAAGCGTGCCGTAGACGAAACGTAATTTCCACAGCAAGATTAAGTATAGAAAAGCCCGCATGAATGCTGAATAATCGCACTCATACGGGCTATTTTTATGGAGCGGGAGACGGGATTCGGACCCGCGACATTCAGCTTGGGAAGCTGACGCTCTACCACTGAACTACTCCCGCATAACTTTATATAGTTTATCACAGAAACCGTATGTATGCAAGTCTTTTATCCCGCGCTTTCCCAAAAACGTATGCCTGTAAAACGAGAAGGCAGAGCCGTATTTCGACTCTGCCTCTCAAAAAAATATGCAATTAAATAGAAATTCGAAGTGCCACATCGTACAGGTCTTTGTCAAAGACACGTTTCATGTTTAGCGCCTCAGTAATGTCAAGGTCTACAATCTTACCGCCACGCATTACAATCACGCGGTTGCTCTTGCCGTCATACAGGAGTTTTGCTGCTATGGCACCCATTCGGCTGCCAACAACGCGATCGCGAAGAGTTGGGGAACCGCCGCGCTGCACATGGCCAAGAATTGTTGCACGTGTTTCAATTCCAGTAGCTTCTTCAATATCTTTGGCAAGTTTTTCAACACCGCCAACGCCTTCAGCAACAATAATAATAAAGTGCTTTTTGCCTGTTTTTTGAGTAAGCGTCATGCGGTCAACAATATCTTTCTGGAAGTCATACGGAACTTCCGGAACCAAGATGCTTGTTGCACCAACTGCAATACCTGTTTCCAGTGCAAGGTCTCCACAGCGGCGCCCCATTACTTCTACAACACTGCAGCGGTCGTGGGACTCCATGGTGTCGCGCAGGCGATCGACCATCTCAACGGCTGTATTCATAGCAGTGTCGAAGCCAATGGTGTAGTCGCTGGAAGCAATATCATTGTCTATTGTCCCCGGAATGCCAATGCAGGGAACTCCTGCATCCGTAAGATCTCTTGCGCCGCGGAAAGAACCGTCACCGCCAATAACCACTACACCGTTAATACCAAGCTTGCGGCAGTTTGCGGCTGCTTTCTGCACACCGGCCGGTGTGTTGAATTCTGGGCTGCGGGCTGTATAAAGAATTGTGCCGCCGCGGTGGATGATGTCGGAAACCGAGCGAAGATTCATTTCAACAACTTCTCCGGTTAAAAGGCCGTTGTAGCCCCTCTGAATGCCCATAACGCGCATTCCATAAGAAATACCGGCTCTGACCACAGCACGCACTGCAGCATTCATGCCCGGTGCGTCGCCGCCGCTCGTCAGAACGGCAATTGTCTTTTGTTCCATATATCTTTGCCCTCCTGTAAAATAATTCATACTGAGCGTTGTAATCTAAATCAATTGCTCAGTATGAGCGTATGTCCATCTATCTATTATAAGCGAAAACAGGAAATAATGGCAAGATGAAAATATGGATTATTCTATCTCTTATATAGACTATTGTTGCATATTACTCACAAAAACGACATTCTTTTCACCGAGAAGTTTTTTTAATTCGCGCATCAACACATCGTTCACGCTGACGCGCAGCGAAGCGGGTGCGGCCATCAGCTTCTTATTTTCTGTAAAATAAATGTAAAGCGGTGTGGCACCGTCAAAAACGGCAATATATTTCAGTGCTTTTTTATAAGCCGGATTGTCTTCCCGGTCGGTTTTCAGGTAGAGGCCAGGCCGGCTGGAGGAGTGCTTTGCAGCAATTTTTCCGTCTGGGGAAGGTGCGGTTGAAAGTCTTTGGCAGATTAGCTCTACTTCGTTTTCATCCCGCACACTGATGCGTGCTTCCGCCTTTACAATCTTGCCTTCCGCGGTAAGCTCTGAGTATTCTTCCAGCGTTTTCGGAAAAACAAGCATGGTAATAGAACCGTAAAGGTCTTCCAGAGTAAGAAACGCCATTGTGCTGTTGCTTTTTGTAACTTTCAGTCTGACTTTTGTGATAATAGCCAGTACGGTAACAAGATTGCCGTCGTGCAGGCCGTTCGTTCCTTCTTTTGCATTCTCAAGAATTTCGCCAATCGGCGTGGCACGCAGGGAATGGTACAGATTGATGTACGCTGCCATCGGATGGCCGGAAAGGTACATGCCGGTGACCTCTTTTTCCATGTCAAGTTTATCGGCAGGGGAGAGGTCCTGCATTGGGTCCAGGCGAAACTCTTCGCGGCCAGATTTCGATGTGGAATCAAAAAAGCCGATTTGTCCTTCCAAGTTCTGTTTTCGGTCTTCCGCAAGGTAATCGAGCACAGATTCCGTTCCGGTCAGCATTTGCCTTCGGTTCGGGCCGAGGCCGTCGAGCGCACCGCACTTAACAAGGCTTTCCAGAGAACGGCGGTTCAGTCCTTCGTACATACGGCGGCAAAAGTCAAAGAAAGTAGTGAACTTTCCATTCTTCTCACGGTCGGCAATCAGCGAATCAATAAATCCCTTGCCAAGGTTCCGTATGGCAAGCAGGCCGAAACGAATGTCTTTGCCGGAAACACTGAACCGGCTGTCGCTTTCGTTTACATGCGGCGGCAGCACGCGGATCCCAAGGCGCATGCATTCTGCTATATAGCTTGAAAGCTTATTGGTGTTGTCCAGCACGCTGGTGAGCAGCGCGGCCATATATTCGCGCGGGTAGTGGCATTTGAGCCATGCTGTTTCATAGCTTACAACGGCGTAGGCAGCTGCGTGTGACTTGTTGAACGCATAGGAAGCGAAGCTGGCCATTTCGCCGTAAATTGCTTCGGCGGTCTGCTCGTCTACGCCGCGGCGCACACAGCCCTCAACAGCAACCTTCCCACTTTCGTCGGTCAAACCATGGATAAAGATTTCTTTTTCTTTTGCCATGGCTTCCTTTTTCTTTTTTGCCATGGCACGGCGTACAATATCGGCGCGCCCAAGCGAATAACCGGCCAGCGTGCGGAAAATCTGCATGACTTGTTCCTGATAAACAATGCAGCCGTTTGTGACGCTCAGAATTTCTTTCAGCAGAGGATGACGGTAGGTGATTTTAGAAGGATCGCGCCGGTTTTCCAGGTAACGGGGAATAGACTCCATCGGTCCTGGGCGGTACAGCGAGATAACAGCAATCAGGTCTTCAATGCTTTCTGGCTTCAGCTGCGTAATGACACTCCGCATTCCAGCGGATTCAAATTGGAAAACGCCATCCGTCGCGCCGTCGCCAAGCATAGCGAACACTTTCTTATCATCCATCGGAATGTCTTCAATTTTGAATCCTGGTTTGCTTTTGTCAATCATGTCCTGTGCATTGCGGATTACGGAAAGGTTTCGCAGACCGAGAAAGTCCATTTTCAGCAGGCCAAGTTCTTCCAGTGCCGTCATGGTATACTGCGTTACTACGGAATCGCCGTTTTTTGCTAATGGGACATACTCCGCGACGGGCTTGTCCGTAATTACAACGCCAGCGGCGTGAGTAGAGGCATTGCGCGGCATACCTTCCACACGGCGTGCCATGTCAATCAATTTATGCACTTGTGGGTCGGTATCATAGCGCTGCTTTAAGTCACTGGAAGTCTCCAGAGCCTTGTCAAGTGTTATGTTTGGCTCAGAGGGCACCATCTTTGCTATTTCATCAACAGCGGCGTATGGCATGGCCATAGCTCGGCCAACATCACGCAGGGAACCGCGTGCAGCCATTGTGCCGAAGGTAACAATTTGTGCAACGTGGTCGGCACCATATTTTTGCACAACATAGTCAATCATCTCCGGCCTGCGCTCATCGGCAAAGTCAATATCAAAATCCGGCATACTAACGCGTTCCGGGTTCAGAAAGCGTTCAAACAGAAGATTGTACCGGATAGGGTCGATGCCTGTGATACCAATACAGTATGCCGCAAGGCTGCCTGCACCGGAACCGCGGCCCGGCCCAACAGGAATACCGACTTCTTTTGCATGACGCACAAAGTCATGCACAATCAGGTAGTAGTTTACATAGCCCATTTTTTCAATGGTTGCAAGCTCATACTCCAGCCGGTCGCAGACGGACTGTTGGGGATGTTCTCCATAACGGCGGTGCAGGCCTTCATAGCATTTCTGGCGGAAATAGGCGGTGTTTTCCTGCCCGTTTGGTGTGTCAAAGCGGGGGAGTTTTGTTTTTCCAAATTCAATTTCTACATTACAGCGTTCTGCAATTTTGACCGTGTTGTCGGCGGCTTCCGGTATTTCCGGGAACAGCGAACGCATTTCTTCTTCTGTCTTAAAGTAGAACTGGTCGCTGCCGAAAGCCATGGCATCCCGGTCTTCTATGGTATGGTTTGTCTGAATGCACAAAAGAATGCGATGCATTTCACTGTCCTTCGGGTTAATGTAGTGGCAGTCGTTTGTCACAACAAGCGGAATGCCGGTTTCCCGGGAAATCCGCACGATCGAGGGGTTAATCATTTTTTGTTCGCGCAGGCCGTGGTCCTGCAGTTCCAGGTAGAAATTGCCCCGGCCAAAGATGCTGTCGTAATGCAGCGCGGCGGCTTTTGCGCCGTCGTAATCGCCGGCAGTCAGGTCACGTGCCACTTCGCCTGCAAGGCAGGCAGAAAGGGCAATCAGCCCTTCGTGGTGCTGCTCCAGCAGTTCATAGTCTACACGCGGCTTTGAGTAGAAGCCTTCTGTCCAGGATTTTGATACCATGGCAATTAAGTTTTGGTAGCCTGTGTTGTTTTCGCACAACAGTACAAGGTGACGGTTTTCCGAGTCCAGTTCATGCACACGGTCAAAGCGTGTACGCTGCGCTACATAAACTTCACACCCAATAATTGGTTTAATTCCTTTGGCTTTCGCGGCTTTGTAAAAATCAATCGCGCCGTACATAACTCCGTGGTCGGTAACAGCCACAGCGGGCATACCGCGTTCGGCTGCGGTATCGACAAGTTGCTGCAGGCGGCAAGCGCCATCCAGCAGGCTGTATTCACTGTGCAGATGAAGATGAACGAACACGCCTTGCACAACCTTTCCTTATTTTATAATTTCCTGCTGCTTTTTGCGGCTGAAGGAACCCAGTACAAGCTGGTAGGAGCGGTCCAGCATCTCTTTTAGGACGTCGTCGGGCACGCTGCCTTCCAAATAAAGGGAGTCCCAGTGCTCTTTATTCATGTAGTAACCCGGAACAATGTCGGGAAAACTCTGCCGCAGAAAAGAACCGTACTCCGGTTCCAGCTTTACGGTAATAATTGGTTTTCCGTCACGGTCGCCGCCTGCCATGGCGAACATTTTGTCCCCGATTTTGTAAAGTGTGGCACACCACTTTTCTTTATACTCCTTCGTTGTGCCCTTTTTCGCGAGGCAGTAGGAGTCAATCCATTCGTATTTCATAGGGCAGCCACCTTTCAGCCGTGTATTTTTTCTGCGAATTCCAGAATGCGCTGCAGTCGGTGATGCACGCCGGAGCGGCTGAGTGATGGGGTAAGATGCTCTCCAAGCTCGCGCAGCGACATTTCTGGGTACAGCAGGCGCAGCGAGGCCAATTCGCGCAGTTCTTCCGGCAGGGCAGAGAGCTTGCCGCTTTTCTGAATTTTTTTAATTGCAAGCATTTCCTGCGCCGCTGCGGAAGCTGTTTTTTCAATATTGGCAGTTTCAAAGTTCGTTTGGCGGTTTACATTGTTGCGTACCTCTTTGAGCATACGCACCTGCATCAGCTGCATAGCGGCATCCGGCGCACCGAGAAACGTCAAAAAATCAGCAACCCGTTCGCTTCCTTTAATGTAGACGACAAAAGAACCTTTCCGAACGGCAAGACGCGGCTGCAGGTCAAGCTGCAGAATATCACGAATCAGTGCGATTAGGTCTTTTGCAAGGTTCATGTAGGAAACGGAAAATTCCAGATGATATTCCCGCTGCGGAGCTGTAACAGTACCGCAGGCGAGAAAGGCGCCCCGCAGAAAGGAAGCGAAGCAGCAGCTGTTTTCCAGGTTAGCAAGGTTTATCCGCAGACTGATTTCCTTTCCGCTATGGCCAAGGCAATGAAATATTTTTTCAGCCTGCTCGGTTCCAGCGGCGGAAACCGTATATGCGGAAGCTCCTTCTTTTTTGTGAAGTTCCAGGGAAGAAACATCCATAATAGCGCCGGTTATTTCAGCTGCAAACTGCGCCGTGCGCCGTGCGGCCGCCAAATTTTCTGTGGTCAGGGTTATGCTTGCCGGAGAAAAGTTTCTTCCAAACAAAAGCAGGCCGTAGCATTCCGCCTTTCGGCAGCAGTGCTGCGGCTCAATTTTGCACATTTCATTTTTGGTATCGGAAGCAAAAGACATTTTTACCCCCCGTTACTTTCTTTGAATATCCCTGTGGTTTACGCTGACGCGCAGATTCTGTTCCATCAGATGTTCATAAAGCACCTGTGCGAGGGTAACGGAGCGGTGATGGCCGCCAGTACAGCCGATGGCGATGACCAGCTGGCTTTTCCCTTCGTTGCAGTACAGCGGTATCATGTAGTCTATCAGGCTGAAGAACCGCGTTACAAATCCTTTCGTTTCCTCCGAGCGCATCACATAGTCCTGCACGGGCTTATCCAGCCCTGTTAAGTGCTTCAGGCCTTCCACATAGAAAGGATTCGGCAGGCAGCGCACATCAAAAACAAGGTCAGCCTCCGTCGGCATTCCAAATTTGAAACCGAATGAAATGCAGTGGATTTTCAGAGCATCGGAAGCATCCCCCAAAAACAGGCTTGAAATACGCTCTTTCAGCTGTGCAGGGGAGAGGTAGGAGGTATCAATGATGTAATCTGCGCGTTCCTTTACGGGGCGCAGAACGTCACGCTCTAACTTAACGGCCTGTTCCAGCGAACCAAGGCAGTTGTCTGAAAGAGGATGCTTGCGGCGTGTTTCCTTAAAGCGATTGACCAAAATATAGTCGTTTGCATCAAGAAACAAAATCTTATATTCTTTATGCCCTTCTTTCATGCGGTCGAGCGTTTCAAAAAGGGAAGAGAACATATCGCCGCCGCGAATATCTGTAACTACGGCAACATGGGAAAGTGAGCCTTGTGCCTGCTGGGACATTTCGTAAAAAGTCTCAATGAGTTTCGGCGGGATGTTGTCTGCACAGAAAAATCCAATGTCTTCCAGCGCATTGATTGCTCTTGTTTTTCCTGCACCGGAAAGCCCGGTCACAATTATAAAGTCCATAGCGCCTCCAAAATATATTCAGTCTGTTGCTTGTATTTCACATTGAAGTTGAACCCCGGTTTCCCGAAAAACGGTTCCCTGGATGATTTCAATCAGTTTCTGCACATCTGCGCAGGTTGCTCCACCGAGGTTTACAATGAATCCCGCATGTTTCTCACTTACAGCCGCACCGCCAACGCGCTGCCCTTTCAGTCCGCACTGCTCAATCAGCGCGCCTGCAAAGTGCCCTTCCGGTCGTTTGAAAACACTTCCGGCGCTTGGCAGTTCGAGCGGCTGCTTTGCGCTGCGCCGCCCAGCAAGGTCGTCCATGCGGGCTGCGATTGCTTCCCTGCTGCCGGGCTGTAGTTCCAACCGAGCTGAAGTGATAAAATCACCGTTTTCCATGTAGCAGCTGTGGCGATAGCCAAAAGAAAGCCCGGTTTTCTGCTGTGTACCGGTTTCGCCGTTTTTTGTGATATGCGAACACGCAAGAGTCACATCTGCCATACTGCCGCCATAAGCGCCCGCATCCATAAATATGGCTCCTCCGACCGAACCCGGTATGCCCCAGGCAAATTCAAGCCCTGTAAGAGAATGTTCCCTCGCGAAGCTGCAGAGCGAGGCGAGGGAAGCGCCTGCACCGCAGGTAATGGCAGTTTTCCCGCATAGGCTGATTTCTTTAAACTTGCCTCCGAGCGTAAGCACCGCTCCACGGATTCCCGCGTCGGAAACCAGCAGATTTGAACCATTGCCGAGGAGGAAGAGCCGAATGCCTTCCAATTTAGCCCGGCTGCAGATTTTCTGAAGTGCCGGCACATTATTTACCGTAAGAAAAAGGTCAGCCGGGCCGCCGATTCGAAAAGTAGTGTGGCGGCTCATCGATTCGTCAAAACGGGCTTCACAGCCAAGAGCCTGCGCGTATTCGGCCAGCTGCTGAATCTGGTTCATGAAATTCCTCCGCTGCTGTTTTCTTCAAAAACGCGGGTATGTTGCTTTAAGTATGCCTGAAAGCGCTCAATACTGGAATTTACTATGAGTTCTTCCGGAAATTCAAGTTCTTTAAGCAGTTTCAGGCTGTTTTCAAAACAGCCAATCTGGCCCGAAAAATGGGAATCTGTATTTACAATGATTGGCACACTGTGCTTTTTGCAGAGCCGTATGATTTTTGCGCAGTTCGGCACGGAGGTCTTGCGCCCCCGGAAAGTGCTCTCATTCAGTTCTACCAGTTTACCATTCTTCCCGAATTCCGGTATGACTTTTTCGTAGTCGTAAACATATTCTGCCGTTCCGCTGTGACCAATTACATTGACGTGCGGATTTTTGGCAATGGCAAGCCATGCACTGGTGACACCTTCCACTGTTATGGGCTTTGGGGAGGACGCAGGCTGCAACTCACCGCTTTTTGCAAGCGTAAACCGGTTAAAAACCTGGCGGTGAATGGAAGCGACAATCCAGTCCAGTGACTCCAAATCTTTTGGAATCAGGTCAGTATGTCCTTCTTCGTCAACCACATCTGTTTCTTCACCGCGAAGAAGCAGAACATTTTCCAGAAATCGGGGGAGGACCCGCATATTTTCAAAATACCATTTTCCGGGAGCACCGGGCATAAGAGCTCCGTGGTCGGTAACGGCAAGTGCGTAAAGTCCACGCTGCGCCGCGGCGTGGACATTTTCTTGCAGTGTACTGTAGGCGTGAGTGGAGGCTACCGTGTGTGTGTGTGTATCTGCTATTAGTTTCATTCGTTCAGCTTCCTTAATTATTATTCTTCTATTCTTCACAGATTTTCATACTGCTGCTGCTACAGTGAAATCCAGAAAATCTGTAAGGCATACGATTTGCTCAGAAATTCAGCTTTGTTTCCCTTTCGTTGCCAGCCACTTCACCGACATCCATGCCGAGGTTTTTCAAAAGTTCCTGTGCTGCATTGTAGCCCATCTTTTTCTGACGGTTGTTCATAGCAGCAACTTCAATAATAACGGCAAGGTTTCGGCCTGGCTTGACTGGGATGGTTAGTACAGGCACTTTAATGCCGAGAATTTCAGTATATTCGCTATCGAGCCCCATACGGTCATAAGTCTTTTGGTTATCCCATATTTCCATATTAATAACCATGTCAATCTTTTCGGTCATTTTGACTGCGCCCATACCGAAAATGCGGCGTGCGTTGATAATCCCTATGCCGCGCAGTTCAATAAAATGTTTGATATTGTCGGGTGCTTCACCGACGAGTGAAATAGCAGAAACACGTTTAATTACAACGGCATCGTCGGCAATCAGTCGGTGGCCGCGCTTAATCAGCTCAATCGCGGTTTCACTTTTGCCCACGCCGCTGTCACCTACCAGAAGAATTCCTTCGCCGTAGACTTCCACCAGTACACCATGGCGTGTAATGCGCGGCGCCATTTCCACATTCATAAATGAAACAAGGCGCGCTACAATGCTCGAAGTTGTTTCAGGTGTGCTTAGCAGTGGAACGCCGTTGGCTTTTGTTGCATCTACAAGCTCAGGAACCGGTGTCAGGTTTCGTGCGACAATGGCTGCCGGCGGCTTCTTTGAAAAAATCTCATTTAAAACTTTGCTCCGCTTTTCCGGGGGAGTCGAGCTTAAAAAAGCGGTTTCGGCGTTGCCGAAGACGAGAATGCGTTTTGGGTCATAGTAATCGTAAAAGCCGTTTAGTTCAAGCCCCGGTCGATTTACATCCGTGGAAGAAATTAGAATTTTATTGGGGTCGCCCGGCATGTTGATGGTGTTAAGCGAAAGTTCTTTAATTACTTTGGAAAGTGCGACAGTATAAGTTACGGCCATAACTGGTTTCGCCCTCTTCCTTTCATATTACTCATTTCATTCAATTATAACCCAACTGTAAAAGACTTTAAAGATGTTCTGCTAAAAATGTCAGTTTTTGCAGATTGTCGGGTCGGCGAAGAAAAGCAGTTATGCTTCTTGTATGGAACCATTCCGAAAATATTTTCGGTAATGATAAATTAAGCTTGTATACAGTGCAGGCTTAAAAAGGAAAATGGGGGATCTTATGAAATACGGTTATTTTGATGAAACGAACAAAGAGTATGTGATTACCAGACCGGACACCCCGGCCCCGTGGGCGAATTACCTGGGCTCGCCGGAATACGGAGCCATCCTCTCCAATAATGCAGGCGGCTACAGTTTTGTCCAGTCCGGAGCAAACGGGCGGATTCTGCGTTACCGCTTTAATGCGGATGACAAGCCCGGCCGCTATGTTTATCTTCGTGACCAAAAAAGCGGAGATTACTGGTCGGTTTCATGGCAGCCGGTCGGAAAACCGCTTGAACAGTTTAAAAGTGAATGCCGCCACGGAACGGCCTATTCCATCCTCTCTTCACAGTATGCTGGAATTCACGCTGAAACGCTGTACTATGTTCCGCTCGGCAAAACATACGAAGTTTGGAACGTTCACGTAAAAAACGAGAGCAAGGAAGAACGCAGCCTTTCCGCTGTAGGTTTTGCAGAATTTACCACAGACAGTAATTATGAGCAGGATAGCGTAAATCTGCAGTATACACAGTTTATTACGCGAACCTATTTTAAAAATCAAAATATGATTTTGGAAACGTGTAATGAAAACTGTGACTGCGGACCAAACGGTTCCAACGGGTTGGAACGCTTTTTTGCCCTGACAGGGGCGCCGGTTTCCTCATACTGCGGCGCGCGGGATGCTTTCCTCGGAGCTTACCATTCCTACGGCAACCCTGCGGCGTTGGAAAACGGCACCTGCGGCAACCTGCTGAATTATAATGGCAGCCCCTGCGGCGCTTTGCAGACGGATTTTACGCTTCTTCCCGGAGAAAGCCGGGAATTTAGCTTTATCCTTGGTGCGCATTCGGAAAATGAGGCTCAGAAAATCACTGCACTTTATGCAGACGGGTCACGTGTAGAAAGGGAATTGGCAGAGCTGAAAAACTACTGGCACGGTAAGCTGGAAGGGCTGCAAATCAAGACGCCGGATGCAAATTTCGACTGCATGGTCAACACATGGAATGCTTACCAGTGCTTTATTACGTTTATCTGGTCACGCGCGGCATCCTTCACTTACTGCGGCCTGCGAAATGGCTACGGTTACCGCGATACCGTTCAGGATATTCAGGGTATTATTCACCTTGCACCGGAAATGGCCCTTGAAAAAATTCGCTTGATGATTTCCGGCCAGGTTTCCACCGGCGCGGGTCTTCCGCTGATTCCTTATGATTATTGTCCCGGCAAGGTAAAATTGCCGGGTGAAGAAGGTTATCATTACGATCCGTACCGAGCCGATGACGCTCTTTGGCTGTTCCCGACAGTGTGGAAATATGTTTGTGAAACAGGAAATCTTTCGTTTCTGGATGAAACCTTGCCATTTGCCGATAAGGGCAAAGCTACCGTTTATGAACATCTGCAGCGCGCGATTCAGTTCAGCCTTACGCACAGCGGAACGCACGGAATGCCGGCAGGCCTCAGCGCGGATTGGAATGACTGTCTGCGGCTAGGCGAAAAAGGGGAATCTTCTTTTGTTGCGTTTCAGCTTTATTATGCAATGCGCATTCTTAAAAAATTTGCAGAGCAAAAACAGGATACTGCGTATGTAGAACAGCTGAAGAAAGATGCCGCAAAGCTGAGAGATTCCATTCAGTGCTTCTGCTGGCAGGGAGACCGTTTTATTCGTGGCATCCGTGAAAACGGCGAAAAAGTCGGTTCCAAGGGAGATGTGGAAGCCGATTTCTGGCTGAACCCGCAGTCTTGGGCGGTTATCAGCGGCTGCGCGGACGCACAGCAGAGCAGAAAAGTGCTGGACGAAACCGAAAAGAGGCTGAATACAGAGTACGGCGCCATGCTGCTTGACCCGCCGTACAAAAACCATGCGTTTGAAGGCGCACGGATGCTTCTTTTTAATGCTTCTACAAAGGAGAACGGCGGCATCTTTTCGCAGTCACAAGGTTGGCTGATTCTTGCAGAGTCGCTTCTTGGCCGCGGCGGCCATGCTTACCGTTACTATAAAGAATGCAGCCCGGCAGAGCAGAATGACCGTGCGGAAATCCGCAGGCTGGAGCCATATATCCATGGCCAGTTTACCGAGGGTGCACACAGCCCGAATTTTGGCCGTTCACACGTTCATTGGCTCACAGGCACAGCCTCTACCGTAATGGTTGGAAGCGTGGAGGGAATCCTTGGACTGCGCCCAAAATTAGATGGCATTGAAATCTGCCCGGCTGTTCCCAGTGAATGGAAATCGTTTTCCATGCGGAAAAGGTTCCGTGGCACTGTGCTGAACATTCGAGTCGAAAACCCGGACGGTGCCGAGGGCGGCGCGGCAGAAGTTACACTGAACGGCAAAAACCTTGGCGGCAGTTTCGTTCCCGCGAAAGAGCTTTGCCCGGAAAATGATGTTGTTGTCA